>SKUI01000054.1 GCA_007122185.1 Rhodothermia bacterium
AATCCAATGATTTTGAACACATGAACCGAAGGTCACGAAGTGCTATGAACATGACAGCCTCCGGCTGACACACAGGAGCATGATCAAATCCTGTCATGTGAATTCATTCTGACGATATAAATCCAAATATTTAAACAGATGAAATGAACATGACAGCCTCCGGCTGACACACAGGAGGATGATCAAATCCTGTCATGTGAATTCATTCAGACATTATGAATCTTAATTGATTTAAGCAGATGAAAACCGATAGATTCCTGACGGAACTGGAACACATTGTAGAAGAACTGGGTTATACGTTGCGTCGCGAAAAAGGCAGTTTCAGAGGCGACGTCTGTGTCCTTGAAGGAGATAAAATTGTGATGATCAACAAAATGTATCCGGCAGAAGTCCATGTTGGACAAATTGTGCGATTTCTCAGGAAGCAAAATCTTGAAGACCGGTATATAAAGCCGGCTGTTCGAAAAGAGCTGGATGCATGGTTTGACCGGATAAGCAAAGAAGAGTGAGTATCCAAATGAAACTGACGTTTTTAGGAACCGGTACCTCTATGGGAGTGCCGGTAGCAGGCGGTTTCGGTCCGAAGCACGCAGGCAGCGACCCGAGGAATCAACGCTATCGGTGCTCCGCATGGATACAGTCGCAAGAACGGTCACTTGTCATAGACGCCGGACCGGAATTCCGGCTTCAGACCCTGAGGGCAGGGATCCGACGTATAGACGCACTATTGATCACGCATGAACACATGGATCATATTGCCGGCCTGGATGATCTGAGGGCATACAACTATCAACAGAAAAAAGCCATCCCGGTCTATACCAACCCAAGGACGGAAGAAGCCATCCGTCATCGCTTTTCCTATATGTTCGGGCCGGATAAAACGCCCGGATCAGTAGACCTTGATTTCATGCCGTTTCACCAGGCCGTACAAGAGGGGGACTGCCGCATAGTGCCTTTGCCTGTAATGCACGGGGGGATGGAAGTCATCGGCTTTCGGGTAAACGACATATCATATATTACGGATGTCAATCACATACCCGAAGATACGGCGGAAAAAATCCGGGGTTCAAAAATTCTGATCATGAGCGGGCTGCGTTGGTCACCCTCCCACCCCACTCATTATACCATCCCCGAAGCAATTGAAGTGTCGGAAACACTGGGGGTCCGACAGACATACCTGATCCATATGTCCCCGTTTGTAGATCACGAGGAAGTGTCCCGCCGCATGCCGCCACAGGTAAAACTTGCGTTCGACCAGCTCGAAGTTTCCGTCTGATGGGCTCCTTTCGCGGGAAATTGCGTCTCAGCTTCTGGGTATGCCGGGCAGCAGGCAGGAGTCTCTGCCCGAAATGCTATCGGTATTTACTGTGAAGTCCTCCCTTAAGCTGGTCATACACCTCCTTCACGTGCTGGGAGTTGTCCAGCTTGCAGATAAGCATGGCGTCTTCGGTCTCAATGACACCTATTCCCTGAAGCCCCACAAGCGTAATGAGCTTCTGGCTTTTCGAGTCGACAAAACAGTTTTGTGATCTCACGGCCAGGGTATTTTCGGAATTAAGAAGATTCCCGTTCTGATCGGCCTCCTCGCTTTGCAATTCGTAGATGGCCATCCAGCTCCCGAGGTCGCTCCAGTCAAAATGAGAGGGAACGACAATAACACTCCCGGATTTTTCCATGATACCATAGTCAATGGAAACGGAGAAACATGACGTGTAGACCGACTCCAGCGTTTTCTGCCTGATTGCCCCATTGTGCTTTTCAAGGTCTTTGGAGAAGAGCTCAACCTGATGATAAAGGACAGGAAGATGCTGTTTTATTTCATTCAGGATGGCTCCGGTTTTCCAGATGAACATGCCGCTGTTCCACAGGAAGTCACCGGATTGCAAAAACTTGAGAGCGGTCTGCACATCCGGTTTTTCCGCAAATGTCTTGACGGGATAAGCGGTACTGTCACCTGCCGTGACCTTTTGGTCATCATTGTACTGGATATAACCATAGCCCGTCTCCGGCCGCGTCGGAGTTATTCCTATGGTGACAAGATATCCGTCTTTCTCGGTCAGCTGCACACAGGTTTGAAGATCCTTCAGAAAGGCATCATCGTTCCGGATGTAGTGGTCCGACGGCAACACGACCATGGTGGCGTCGGGATCGCGATGATGGAGCAGCGCGGATGCAAAACCAATACACGGCGCCGTGTTTTTGGCAACCGGCTCACCAATAATGTTCTCTTCAGGAAGGTCGGGGACCTGTTCTTTCACCAGGGAAACGTAATCGGTGTTGGTGCTTACAAGAATACGCTCGGGCGGGATGATGGGAAGAATGCGGTCAATCGTGGTCTGAAGAAGGGTTTTTTCTTCAAAAAATGTTAGAAACTGTTTCGGACAGTCAATCCGGCTTTTCGGCCAGAAACGGGATCCGATGCCACCGGCCATGATAAGCGCATATACCATCTTGATAACTCCTGGGATGTTCAAATTTCTGTGAGACCTTGCAAAGTTACCAAAAAACGCAACTAAGCTGAAATGAGATCTGAGTGATGGTCTGCACTCTTGAGGTTGAACCGGAAAACCGTTCCCTGTCCGATCTTGCTCTCGATTTCAAGCCGCTCCTTATGCGACTCCAGAATGTGTTTTACAATGGATAACCCAAGCCCGGTGCCGCCCTGTTCCCTGGAGCGGGATTTGTCGACCCGGAAAAAACGTTCGGTAACCCTGCCTATGTCTTCTGGTTCAATACCAATCCCGGTGTCGCGGATGCTGACCGTTATTTTGGATTGATCCTGCTCGGTGAACCGGGTGCTGATGTAAACCCGCCCTTCCGGCTTGTTGTATTTGATGGCATTTTCAATCAGGTTGACCAGAACCTGCCGGATCTGGTTGCGGTCGGCCAGGGCAAACGCGTTTGTCTCCTTTTCCTCAAATATGATCCGGACATTTCGTTGTTCGGCTTTGTACTGCAGCGAATCGATTACATCGTGAATGACATTGTTGAGAGGGATGACCGAGAATTCCGGCTTGAGTTCACCGGTTTCCAGCCGTGATATTTCCATCAGGTCATTGGTCAGAAAAATGAGCCTGTTGACATTTTTCATTGCCTTTGAAAGAAAAAGCTGGTTGACTTCAGGATCTTCCAGCGCGCCGTCCAGCAGAGTCTCCAGATACCCCTGTACCGAAAAAATCGGGGTTTTGAGCTCGTGAGAAATGTCACCGATGAATTCCTTGCGGTAGCTTTCCGCCTCGTCCATTTTGCGGAATTCCTTAATGATCTTGTCGCGGCTCCATTCCGTATCGTGCTGCAGGGCCTCAATTTCGTCAGAGTGCAGTTTCGGGGGCGGACGGTCTGCACCGGGAGACCGGAAAGGCAAGCGCTGAATAAGGGAACGGATGTGTTCCACCCGTCTTTGCAAAAGGTGCCGGGTATATAAGTAGAGGATCATGAAAACGAGAAATGCGGCAATGAAACCACCCAGGAAGGCATGCGACAGTTGTTCCATCCAGAAAATGGCGGCAACGGCAAAAAGCAGGCCGGTTAGAATGGCCGGAACGGTTGCAAGCCTTATGCCTGTCCGGAAATATGTGCTTGTATCCGCGTTCATGGTTTTCTGAATCTGTACCCGACACCCTTGACGGTTTCAATCAGATTGTCGCCAAGCTTTTCCCGGATCTTGCGGATATGCACATCAACGGTTCGGTCGATAACGTAGATATTCGCTCCCCAAACTTCATTCAGCAGCACCTGGCGGCTGAGAACCTTGCCCGCCTGGCTTGCAAGCAGGTAGAGCACTTCGAACTCTTTCCTCGGCAGCTTGATTTCACGGCTATCTTTCTCGACAACATAGCGGTCCCTGTCAATGACCAGGCCTTCGAAAGTAATGTTGTTCTTGTGTGTTTCAAGTGGTTCGCGGGACCGCCGCAACACGGCCTTGATGCGCGACATGAGTTTCGCAATGCTGATCGGCTTTGACAGGAAGTCATCGGCACCCTCCTCCAGTCCCCGCACTTCCGACTGCTCGTCACTGCGGGCCGTCAGGAAAATGATGGGGATGTCACGGAGCTCCGGGTCCTGTTTCAGGTTCTGGCACACCTGGTGTCCATCCATGCGGGGCATCATGATGTCCAGCAGAATAAGCCCCGGCCGGTGTTTTTTGGCCATTTGAATGCCATCGCGGCCATTGTCGGATGTCAGAACTTCGTAACCCTGCTTGATCAGGTTGTATTCCACAAGGTCAAGAATATCCTGTTCATCATCGACTACCAGTATGACTGTCTTGTTCAAATCGGTTGAAGAATGGGTTTGAACGGTTGTTTCACGAAGTTACATACTCCCGGGAATGATTAAAAACGGCACAGATTAAGAAATTGTTACGAATCAGAGGTGCTTGAGGGCCCTTTTTAACAGTTCGGAAACATTGCTGCCGGCATTTCCGTCCGCCCCGAGAGCCGTCTGGACCGCTTTCTGTGCCTGAAACCGCTGGTACCCGAGTGCTTCCAGTGCCGAAATGGTTTCATTCTGGATGGTGCCGGACTCGGCTCCGGCCTCTTCCGGGGCGACGATATCACCCAGTTTGTCGCGCAGCTCCAATACAATGCGCTCGGCCGACTTTTTGCCAATACCCGGACTCCGGGCAATAAGACCGGCATTCTGGTTGACGATGGCGCTCACGATCTGCCGCGGCGGCATGGCGGAAAGCAACGCCAGGGCCAGCCTGGGACCGATGCTCTTAACCGTGATCAACATCTCAAAAAGGTTTCGCTCCTCTGTGGAAGCAAACCCGAACAGCTGCTGGTCATTATCGGATATGTGATGGTGGATGTGCAGGGTGCAGGCGGCACCGGCAGCCGGAACCCGGTCCAGGGTGTGGTTGGAAATGCGCACCAGGTAACCGACGCCGCCAACATCGAGGATGGCGGATCCCTGCTGCTTGCTGAAGACGGTTCCTTTCAAATAAGCGATCATGTCATTTAGGCGGTAAAGTCATTTTTGCAACCAAGTCAAATAAACGGGTAAGTCAATTAAGCAGTATCGGGTAATTTTCCCTCTGTCGCGCGGCCTGGCTCATGCCACGGGGTTGGCGCGTACAGTCAGCGCTGCCGTATGCGGTCAGGATTGTTCTCGACAAAATCACTCCAGCTGTTTTTTCTACGGCTGCTGGAACCGGACCTCTGCCTAGCCGCATCCTGGTCGGAAACGGGCTCCTGCAGTTTCTGGAAGTGGCACCAGGCTACGGCAAGAGCGTCGGTGGCATCGCTGGTAAGCGTGCTTTGGGGGATGTGGATCAGCTTCTGCAGCATGTACGCCACCTGATCCTTCCGCGCATTCCCCGTCCCCGTAATGGCTTTCTTCACGGCCTTGGGATAGTATTCGAACAGCGGGATATCATGGTGAAGGACAGACATGATGATAGCGGATTGTGCGCGACCGAGCTTGAGCATTGCGGAAGGATCCTTGCCGTACACAGGCGTTTCTATGGCGCAGTAATCAGGCCGGTAGTCGGAAATGAGTGCGGCGGTTTCCGAATACAGCAAACGAAGGCGGTCAAGCGGGTCTTCCGTGCCGCTAAGCCGGATTACGTCACAATACAGCGCCTCGAAACGCCGGTCCTTGTGTTCGAGGACAGCGTACCCGGTAATACGGGAACCTGGATCAATGCCCAGTATGCGTGTATTCATCACCTGCGTTCGCAAAAATTCATGTTTTCATTATCACCCGGACGGACAGGGGGATAATCCGGGAGCATTCCT
>SKUI01000045.1 GCA_007122185.1 Rhodothermia bacterium
ACGCCAGGTCCCGCCCAAGGTTCAGCCGGCTCCGGTCGCGCACGCAGCAGATGACAGTGTGGCCGTTTTCAACCAGTACGGGCAGCAATCGCTTCCCGATGTAGCCGGTAACGCCGGTGAGCAGAATGTTCATGGATATGAGGATTGCATGAAGCGGTTTCAGGGATGTGAGTGACTATGGAAAGCCAGCGCCATCCGGCAGATCAATTTGATCCGGTTATATACACAAACCTGTGAATGTCTCGCAAAAGTTTCTTTGCCGCTGAGGGCCCGGTCATCAATCCCGATGGCAAAAGCGGCCGGTCACAATCAATGTACACCTTCTGCCCATATTATCGGCAGAATTTGCTAATTTCTCACGAAAGACTGCAGCACGGGGTTCCATAATAAAACAGAACTCATTTTGTCTGGAAAAAAAGACACAATTGAAAAGGCATATCAGCTTTTGACCATTGACGATTATCGTGCCTGCCGCGATATACCCGACAGCGCCTGCCGGGAGGCGCCGGGCAACTTTTTCCTTAATGCGGGCAACGGATCGCTGACCAAGCTCGCCGAACAGATTGCCAGTCCGGGTCTGGTTTTGCCCTGGCTGCTGAGTGCCATGGGGGCGCCATCCTCACTGAGCGGTTTCCTGGTGCCGCTGAACCGCAGCGGCTCGCTGCTGCCGCAGCTGCTGGTATCATCCCGCATCCGCAAATATCCGCGCCGCAAGTATTTCTGGGTAGCGTCCGGATACATCCAGGCGCTTGCCCTGCTGCTGATGATCCCGCTCACCCTGTTTGTCGGCGGTCTTTTGGGTGGAATCGGCATTCTGGCACTTCTTGCCCTCTTCAGTATCGCCAGCGGCGTGGCCTCGGTAAGCTTCAAGGATGTAATGGCCAAAACCATTCCGAAGGGAAAACGCGGAACGCTCCTTTCCATCCGCGCAACAGTGGGCGGTGCCCTTGCACTGGCAGCAGGCGCCTGGCTCACGCTCGCTGCCGGCGAGGATGAACCCGTTATGTTCTACGCTGCCCTGCTCGCTTTTGCGGCCCTCCTCTGGTTTGTGGCAACCACCCTGTTTGCACTGATCCGCGAAGAAGCCGGGGCCACCGATGGCGGACGCAATGCCATAGAGGAAGCACGGAACGGATGGCGCCTGCTCTCGGAACAGCGCGGGTTCCGGAATTTCATCATTGCCCGCAGCCTGCTGCTCGGGGTACCGCTGGTTGTGCCGTTCTATTCGCTGTTCGCACGTGAACTTGGCGCCGGACTCGCCGGGCTCGGTCTTTTTGTCATGGCCAACAGCCTGGCTATGGTCCTCAGCAGCTATTTCTGGGGGAGGATGTCCGACCGTTCCAGTAAAAGCGCCATGGGTTGGGGCGGACTCATAGGTGCCGCCGCCGCCGTCATTGCCCTGGCACTTGGCTGGTGGATGGATCTCGGCTATACCTCCTGGTGGCTCGCAGCCATCATCTTCATCACCGGATTCGCCCAGGCCGGCACCCGCATGGGACGCAAAACCTATCTTGTGGATGCGGCCCCTGAAAACGAACGACCGCTATACGTGGCCGTGAGCAATACCCTGGTAGGCATCATTTTCCTCGGTTCCTCACTTATAGGGTTGCTGGCCGCGCTCATAGGGGTCCAGGGTGTCATCACCGCTTTTACCCTGATGATGCTCTCGGGTTCCGTAATGGCGTTCCGCCTGCCGGACCCGGCGGAAATGGCACCGGATCCGCAAGCGAAACAATAGATCTTCACATCATTCCATCACGATGCAACCATCCGCTGCATTTCCCTGAAACTCGTTTACCTCGCACACATCATTATTGATCTGTGAGCCTTCGTGGACATAAAGCCCGTGGCCGTCACTGAACCGCAGTGAACTGTTGCCAAGTGTCATCCGGGCATTATTGGAGGAGAGAGAGCGACCCAAAGTCAGGTTGGCCGGTTCTACGCTCGAATGCCAGGCATTGCTCCCTCCGTATTCGATGATGACATGCTCCATCTCGTTGTTCGGCTGCTGGCTCTCAGTTATGAAAATGCCCTTCCACCAGCCGGCGGATTTTTCCATGCCCGTGAAAACGATCGGATCTTCAGGGGTCCCTTTGATGGTAAATGAAATGTCACCGCGCAAATCAAGGCCGGAATTCAGATCGAAGTAGAGCCGGGCGCCCGGCTCTATCGCAAAATCGTTGTCTTCAACACGGGAGTCGCCCATCATTCCATAGGGTACAACAAGAGCCTGCCAGGTGACGGATTCATCCAGAGTGTTGCCCTCGATCCAGACAAAGTTATTGGCACCATTGCCTGAAAAGCTGGAAGCGGCATCGAAATAATGGGCGCCTGAGGTGAATGCCATTGCCGGACCTCCGGCATTTCCGGTCATGGTGTTTGCCATGGAATTTGGAAGGCTTCCGTTATCATGCAGATAAAGTCCGAGACCGGCACCATTTCGAAGAACGCTGTTTTTAAGCGTCAAACTGGCGGCATTGCTGGAAAGAGACCGGGAGACGGTCAAATTCGCCGGATTAGTGCTGCTGTGGAATTCTTCGCGTCCGCCGTATTCAATGATGACATGTTCCATGACATTGTTAGGATGCGTGGTTGCGACGACCCAGACACCGTTCCACCAGCCAGGCGTCTGCTCGCTTGCCGTAAAGGTGATGGGCTCTTCCTGTGTGCCCGTAATGGTAAATTCGGCCCCGCTGCGAAGCCGGAACCCTGTTTCGGCATCAAAGTAGAACGTGGCTCCGGGATCAATGGTAAACTCCGAGTCGCTTACGGTGACATCGCCGGTTACAAAATAGGGAACATCCAATGACTGCCATCTTACGTTCCCTTCAACCGTGTTGCCGATTACGCGAACGACATTATTTCCATTGTCATTGCCGGAAAAGGAGGAAATATGGTTCAGGTAGTTTAGACGTGCGGCATCTACGGCAGCAGGACCATCTGCATTTTCGGTATAGATGTTGGGACCCGATTCGGGCATACTTCCATTGGCATGCAGGAAAAGCCCGAAACCACCGCTATGCCGCAAGATACTGTTGGTCAGTGTCACACTGGCAGCGTTGCCGGACAGAGAGCGGGATATGGTCAGGTTTGCCGGTTCCGTGGAGCTGTGCTGCGCATCGCCTCCGCCATATTCAATGATGACGTGATTCAGCAGATTATGCGGATGTGTTGTTCCGACGAAATAAAGTCCGTCCCACCAACCGCGGCTCTGGCTGGTAGCCGTGAAGAGGATCGGTTCGTCTACAGTGCCGTCGGCTTCCAGGATACCGTCGCTATCGATCCGCAGTCCGGCGCCCTGATCAAACCGTATCTCTGTTCCGGGCTGGATTACCAGTCGCGCATCGTTAACCCTGATATTGTCAGTGATGATATATCTGTTGGCGGAGAAGAACACCATATCTTCTCTGATGTCATTCGAAATGACGACATCGCCGCTTCCTGCAGCAATGGTTACAGTTTGGGAATCTTCCACCCCTTCGGCGGAAACAGTCAGGGTTACAATGTAGTCACCTTCCACATCGGGTATGAACGAGGTGACTTCGGAGGACGGGGCCTCAATGGATGCCGAACTGCCGGCAGGCGGCTCCATGCTCCAAGAAAACACGGGTTCATTGCCCTCAAATACCGATTGGCTTGCGTCAAGGATGACCGGGATCCCGATAGGAGGAGCTGAATCCTCAATGATGATCACCGCTTCGATCTCAGGATCGTCCGAACCGATGATGTCATCGCATGCTGTGATAAAAGATGTCAGTGAAACAGTCAGTGAAAATAAGATCAGTACGCGTATTGATATCATGTTTGCCTGGATTTTGAACCCGGCGTTCCTCAACCATTATCCAATGATTGAAATGGCAGGAGGTTGAAGTTGCAATCAAGGAAACTACCGTCAAAGGAATCTGCGTTACCTCGACTTGCAACAGTTGGACCCGCAGCAGTTGGACCCGCAACAGTTGGACCCGCAACAAAACACACCGTCTTATGTTGCATGTTACTGCATTTGTATCAACCGGGTTTTCGGGTTATGGATATAATGATTACGGTGTCTGAATCATTCTCTCTGTAACAACCTAAAAAATCTGTAAGGAAAAATAAAGGAGAAATCCAGTATAATGAACCGTACTTCATTGTACTGCAATGAATAATATAAGCAGGCAAGCGGGTTGTTCCGTGGCCGGGATAAAATCAGGGATGGCATAAAAAGGGTAAAAAAACTGATATGCCGGCTATGATGTACGACCCGTAATAACCCCGAACAAATCAAACGCCTCCGCATCCACGATGCGCACGTCGTAGAACGATCCGGCATGCAGTTTGCCGGTGGAAAAACCCGGATCGGCACCCTGAATGATGACCTCGTTGTCCACTTCGGGGGTGTCCCACTCGGTGCGCCCGTAAGCGATCCCGTCCTCGATCCGGTCGATCAGCACCGGAAGCACCCGGTCGATCAGCGCCTCGTTGTGCTCTCTTGAAATCTCCTCCTGGACGGCCATCAGCTCCCTGACGCGGCGCTGTTTTTCAGCCGCCGGGACCGGGTCCCCCAGGTCATAAGCGGTCGTGGCCTCTTCCTGCGAATAGGCAAAGCAACCCAGCCGCTCAAAACGGATCTCACGGACGAAGTCGAGCAGCTCTTCAAAATGTTCGGGTGTCTCGGCGGGATAGCCGACGATGAGCGTGGTCCGCAGGCGGATGCCCGGCACTTCCTCGCGGATCCGGTGGAGCAGCTCCCGCATCCGCGGTCCGCTCATGCCGCGCCGCATGGATTTCAGCACGTCGGTACTGGCGTGCTGCACCGGCATATCAAGGTATTTGCAGATATTCTCGCGCTCACGGATGACCGGCAGGATGTCCATCGGGAACTTTGTCGGGTATGCATACTGAAGCCGGATCCAGTCGAAGCCGACATCCGACAGCTGCCTGAGCAGGTCGGCCAGCGTCCGCCTGCCGTAAAGATCGAGTCCGTACCACGTAAGGTCCTGGCCAATCAGCACCAGCTCACGGACTCCCTTGGCCCGCAGTTTGTTCGCCTCAATGAGCAGTTCGTCGACCGGACGCGAAACATGTCCGCCCCGCATAATCGGAATCGCACAAAACGCGCATTTCTGATCGCATCCTTCCGAAATTTTAAGGTAGGCGTAATGCGACGGATTGGTCAGCATCCGCTCGCCAATGAGCTCCTTGCGATAGCGCCCGCCCAGCTCTCTGAGCACCTCGGGCAGTGACGTGTGGCTGCTTCCAAAATAGTTGTCCACTTCAGGAATGTCCGCGCGCAGATCGTCGAGATAGCGGTCCGACAGGCATCCCATCACCAGCAGACGCTCCAGTTTGCCCTGTTTTTTCAGTTCAACCCCCTGCAGTATATGATCGATCGGCTCCTGCTTGGCATCCTCGATGAATCCGCAGGTGTTGATTAACAGTACGTTGGCCGCCTCAATATCCGTCACCACTTCAAACTCGTTGGCACGTGCCTGGGCGATGAAGACCTCGGAGTCAACCTGGTTCTTGGAGCAGCCGAGGGTGTCGACATAGATGCGGGGAAGGCGCGTTTGCATGGATGTTGCAGGAGATTATTATAAATATTCGGTTGCGGATGATAATTGCAGCTATCCGGTTGCTGATGGAAACGTTTGTCCGGGTAAAAAAGTCTGAAAGGCGAAAGGGCTGAAGATAAGGAATTACTTGCGGATACGCCATTCAGCCGGAT
>SKUI01000258.1 GCA_007122185.1 Rhodothermia bacterium
GTTTGACCATCGTGATCGCCATGCTGATCGCCATCATCGGCTTCCGGCTGATGCAGGATGTGCCCCTGTTCCGTCCCAGCCTGCAACTCTACACCGTATTTGAACGGGTGGATGGGGTCAGCGCCGGCACGTCGGTCTACATGTCCGGAGTGAAGATCGGTTCCGTCAACCGGGTCCACCTTGCCGGTCCCGACAGTGTCGAGGTGGTGCTGAACCTCTCTTATACCGAAGGGATTCCGGTGGGGTCCCGCGCATATATTGAACCGGCCGATCTTATTGGCAGCAAAAGAGTGCGTATCCAACACTCCGGCGCCGATGAAATAATACCAGACGGCGGGTACATCGAGGGTGTATACGACCATGGTGCGTTTGCGGAACTGCAGGAGTTTGCGGAAGACCTGAAACCCGACATCGAGCGAAGCGCCGGCAGCCTTGCCGAGGTGCTGGAACAGATTGACGACGTGCTTAAGGATCGCGGCAAAGAGGACATCAGGGAGACCATTAGTGCGCTTAACCGGTCCTCACAGCAGATCAACCGGCTTCTGGAGGCACGAAGCGCCGATCTGGATGAGTCCATCATCCATTTGAAACAGACCCTTGCCAATCTCGATACGCTGAGCGCAGGCAGCCAGCAGCAGCTGGAAGAGATCCTGGCCAACCTGGAGACGACAACCCGGGAGCTTTCGGTCATCTCCACCGAACTGGGTGGGGTAAGCACCGAGCTGCACGTAATGATGCAGCAGATCAACAGCGGTGAAGGCACACTGGGACGGCTGATCCAGGATCCTTCTCTGTATGAGAACCTGGACAGCATGGCCGTCAATCTCAAAAACATATCCCGCATCCTCGAGGAAGATCCCCGGCACTTCCTCAAACACATGCGCCTGGTTGACATATTCTGAGGCCAGGGGGGATGCCGCTTTGAACGAGCGGTCTGATGCGATTGCATGCCGGACTTTTCCGAATTTCTGCACCAAACCGAATATGGCTCCGTTATACCTAATAGCTTTGTAATTCGCGGCAATTGCCGTATCTTTCCGAGCTATTACACGAAGTCGCAACCGACATTCCAAACCACTTTTCAATTATACGTTTCCGAGGTTTTTTATGGGTTTGATGCAAAAACTAAGAGCCGGCACCAAGTACATCATCTGGATTCTGATCCTCTCATTCGGACTCCTTTGGGTGCTTGCGGATACCCAGGTGTTTGACGCCATGATGGCAGGTCCGCGTAACATGGGCGAAGTGAACCGTGATCCTGTATCATGGGCCGAGTTCAACCAGCGGATCAATCTCTACACAGAACAGTACCGTCAGCAGACTGGAGCCAGCCCCGACAGCGAAATCCGGGCCCAGTATGAAGAAATGGCCTGGGAACAACTCATCGTGGACAAGATCCTGAAGCAGAAAATGCAGGATATGGGAATTACGGTTACCGATTCCGAGCTGATGGATATGGTTACCGGTGATGATCCAGATCCCTTTATCCGTCAGCAGTTCACCCGTGAGGACGGGACCATCGACAGGGTTGCACTTCAGAATGCAATCGAGGCACCGGAGAACCGTGAAATCTGGATCATGATCGAACAACAGCTTCGCGAGCAGCGCCGCCAGCAGAAATTGAACCAGTTCGTCGAGGCCTCGCTGCGTGTCAGTGACTTCGAGGTGCAGCAGCATTACAAGCGGCAAAACAGCCGGGCCAACTTCCAATATGTGCGGTTCCCGTTTTCGGACATTCCTTCGGATGAGATCGAGGTGAGTGATTCTGAAGCCCGCGCCTTTTACCGCAACAATGAGCACCGTTTCCAGAGAAACAAGACCTGGCGCTTCTCCTATGTGACTTTTTCCATTGCACCGACAGAAGCCGACACAATGCGAACGCTCGACTACCTTGCCCGGCTTCGTGACGATTTCCGTGCTGCCGAGAATGTCGACCGCTTCCTGACCGACCATTTCTCAGAGACCAGCTATTTTGAAAACTTCCTGAAGCCGTCCGAGGTTCGATTCGAACATCTCAAGGCGTTTGAACTGGATGTGGACGAAGTCAGCGAACCCTACATCTACAACAACAGGGCGCACATGGTCCGCCTTCTGGAAGAACGTCCGACAGACCAGACCTATGTGCGCGTGCGCCAGCTCAGGCTTACAGACAGTGACGCCGGCCGTGAACTTGCCGAGGAGCTCATTGGACGTGTGCGTCAAGGGGAGTCGTTTGCAGCCCTGGCAGAGTCCTACTCCACGCACAGCCAGTCGGCCCGCCACGGCGGCGATCTCGGTTATATCGAGCGGGATGACAAGCCCGCAGCCCAGGCCAACGCCATTTTTGCCGCTTCCACCGGATCGGTGATCGGTCCGCTCCCCGGTGATGACGGCATCTACCTTTTCCAGATCGCAGACCGAACCAACCGGGATATCCGTTTTGCCGACCTTAGCCAGGATTTCGAACCCGATCCCTTTGAAACGGTTCAGCGCCTGGCCAACGAAGCCGAGGACTTCCAGTATTTCGCCCACTCGGACGGATTCGTCAGCGAAGCCGAGCGCAGCGGATATACGGTCCTGGAAGGAGTAGCCACCGAGGGCACCCCATTCATTTCCGGGCTTGGACAGAGCCGCATGATCCTCAACGAACTTCAGCACATGAGAAGGGGAAACATCTCCGATGTCATTGAGACCGAAGATATGTTTATGGTGTTCCGGGTGGATGAGGTAATCCCGGAAGGCACCCGTCCCCTCGATGAGGTCCGCACACAGGTGGAATCACTCGTGCGTGAGCAGAAACGCAAGGAACTCATGACCCAACGCGTGAGCGAGATGCGGGACGGCATCGCTTCGCTAGAGGAGCTGGCCGAAACCAGCGGCAAATCGGTTCAGAGTGCAGAGCGCCTTCGCCTGAACGCCGCCACGGTTCCAGGCGCCGGCCGGGAACCGAAAGTTGTGGGAGCCGCTTTTTCTCTTTCTGAGGGACAGCTTTCGCCCGTGATCACCGGAAATAATGCCGCATTTGTGATGGTAGTGGAAAGCCGTACCTTGGCCGATCCCGCCGCCATGACCACCGCGGAGCGCCGTCAGATCCGTGAAGAGCTGCAGCAGCAGAAAAACACCGTATTCGGATCGGTATGGGTGGATCGACTCAAAGCCGATGCCGACATCCGTGATTTCCGCACCCAGCAACGCATGATGCAGCGGCCCATGTAAGTATGCATGACGTATCCGCCGAAGATATAAAGAGAATGAGGCGGGCCCTCCGGCTTGCCGAAAAAGGAAAGGGATACGTTGCTCCCAATCCGCTGGTAGGATGCGTCATTTACTCCCGTGAGGGTGTGCTCATCGGGCAGGGATATCATGAGCGGTATGGCCGGGCACATGCGGAGATCAACGCCCTGCGCTCTGTAAAAGACCGCTCGGATCTGCTGGACGCGACCGTTTACATCACTCTGGAGCCCTGCTCGCATCACGGAAAAACCCCGCCATGCGCCCATGAACTGGCGAAGTATCCGCTCAAGCGGATTGTTGTGGCCATGAGCGACCCGAATCCACAGGTCAACGGTAATGGGATTGCCTATCTCAGATCGAAAGGGATCTCCGTGGTGACCGGCGTACTCGAAGAGGAGGCCCGGAAGCTGAACGAAGTATTCCTGTTCAACATGCGGTTCGGCAAACCCTATGTCATCCTCAAAGTGGCCCAGTCACTTGACGGTTACATTGCCGCCCCGGACGGAGACTCCCGGTGGATATCCGGTCCCGAAGCCCGTAAGCGCGTCCACCAGTGGCGAAGCGAGTACGACGCCGTGATGGTGGGACGCAACACCGCGTTGCTCGATAATCCCCGGCTTACCGTCCGGCATGTCAGCGGTCGTCAGCCGCGACGGATTGTGATTGATGGTCCGGGCACCTTGCCATCGGACCTGCACCTTTTCAGCGACATCCATGAGGACAAAACCATTCTGGTCACCTGCAATCCGGGTCTTTCCGCAAAGGCTGATGACCAGGCTCTTGGACTGCTGCAACCAGACTATTTTCGCGGACAGACCGTGCATGTCCCGGACCTCAACGGCCACTGCAACCTGGAACAGGCCATCAACAGGGTCGGGGAACTGGGGGTGTCATCCATCCTGGTGGAAGCAGGCAGCCAGCTCGCATCGGCGCTTGTGCGGGACAACCTGGTGGACAAGCTCCACCTGTTCATAGCACCAAAGATGCTGGGCGGCGGTACGCGCAGCTTTCTGGGGCTCGGGATCGAACGGATGAGCGAAATCATCGGTTTCCGTTCTGGCGGATGGACCAAAGCCGGCGACGATATGCTTTTTACCGGTTATTTTTGACAGACTGTTTTTTTACAGCGTATTATTCTTGACAGATGGTTTTTGACAGCGCGTAACTTTTGTAAGAACGGGCAACGCATCCACACAGATAAACAAGGAGAAAACCGATGTTCAACGGCATCATTGAAGAATTGGGCAAAGTCACATCCGTCAAGGATATAGGAGGAGGCAAGGAGCTCACCATATCGTGCAAGCTGGCATCCGCCATGGAGGTGGACAACAGTCTTTGCGTCAATGGAGTCTGCCAGACGGTGGTGCGGCTGGACAAAGACACCGTAACGGTGCAGATGGTGGAGGAGACACTCCGCAAAACCGCACTGGGAGAACTCAAACCGGGCTCGGAAATCAATCTGGAGCGTTCCCTTTCGCTTGCTCAGCGCATTGACGGGCATCTTGTCCAGGGTCATGTGGATACGACCGGCGAAATGCTGGATGTCCGGAAGGAGGGCACAAACTGGCTGTGCACGATCGGGTATGATCCGGAGTGGCGCGATCTGATCGTTGGTCGCGGCAGCATAGCCATTGACGGTATCAGTCTGACGGTCGCCCGTGAAACCGGCAACCAGTTCACAGTGGCCATCATCCCCTATACCTGGGATCACACCGTGATAAAAAACCGGAAAAAGGGAGACCGTGTGAACCTGGAGTTTGATATCCTCGGCAAGTATGTCCTGCGCTTCATGCAGAACCGGGAAGAGGGCGTCCGGGGCGGCGGATCGGCCGGCAATGTGACCGAAAAGCTGCTGCGCGAGAGCGGATTCACCGGTAGCCTGAAGCTCGATTCGTGAAATCAGCGGAACCGGTTGATCGGGCTGCTGCTGCGGGAGAGTGGATTTACCTGAACCGGTTGATCGGGCTGCTGCTGCGTTCCAGGTTGTTGAGCCCCGGAAGTTTCTGGAAGAGGCCATGCAGCTGGGAATCGCGCACCGAAAGCCGGAAGAGAAAGAATTTGAAATCCCCGAACGGGTTCCACTGAAAGCTGAGATCCCAACAGTGCAGGTTACGCGTGACATTGAACCGGGAAGGGGTGAGCTCTTTATCGATGAAGTCATACCCGAGCGAGGTCCCCACCTGCCACTCCGGAGTAAGCCGGAACTGAATACTTTGTGCGTTGATCACAGCCGACCGCGTACTCCCGGTACCGGGTCCCCTTCGCCAGCGGTAGTTGAAACTCAGGCTCATGGACCAGGGAACATCCACCCGTTCCACATGACCGCGATAGATGGCATCATCAATCGGGTGGAAGCGAGACTGGTCCAGCGGGTCATAATGCTCCGGATAGTGCCATTTCGGTTGCTCAAACCGGCCACGTCCGTTACTTCCGCTGCTGCTGAAACGCGTGCTTGCGGCAAAACTGAAATTGACAAGCCGCA
>SKUI01000140.1 GCA_007122185.1 Rhodothermia bacterium
GTTTCAGTTGGAGTTTGCTCCTCTGTTTCCACTTGCGTTTGCTCCTTAGCTTTCGCAGGTGTTTTCTCTTCCGATTCCGTTGGCGGCTGCAATTGCGCGGCTGCCCGCTCGGATCGTACCAGCAGTCCGGTCGACTCTTCGGTGATTTCTACAGCTTCTCCGGCTTTCAGCCCTTCGTACTGATCGTTCTCTTCGTCGTAAGCGTCCGCATAAGCAAAGGCGTCCTCTTTCCAGGTGGAAAGAGCCACGCCTTCACGAACCGCATCCAGCAATACATGGGGACCGGCAACCCGCGGCAGATGGTTCCGTCCGGTGATATTCTTGATAAGTTTCTGCAGCGACACGTGGTTGTTCTCCCACAGGGAGAGATCATCAAGATACATTTGCAACGTCGGTGCGTCGATAGCCGACAGCATCAGCATTTTGTCACGAAGTGTTAGTGCCGCGGCCTCGGCAAGTGTGTCGGCCCGGTCAAGACCGATGGCCTTCCAGGTCACATCTTCTTCAGGATCTGTCTGAGTCGGGAGCAACACCCATTTATATGCAGCATGAATCCATGAGGTGATTTTTTTGCCGGTTGTGCGATGACGATCCTCAATCTGCTGCACCTGATCATCTTGCAGCTTCAATTTCTTTTTCTCCTTTAGGATGGCATCCCAGGCCATGTGCATTCGAATGGTTACGTCCAAATCTTCAATGCCCGATTGATCCGCCGCCAGAAATACGAGCGCATTGCGGCAGGTTCTCGGGGAATCACCGCAATTATCCAGAATGCTTTTTGCGGTATATACGGCAGGGTTGTCCGTGTCATTGCTGAACGACTGATCTACGGGCAGTACCACCAATCGGCAGACTGGTTCATCGGGTATGATTTCACCAGGCCCACTGGCCAGATGAACTCCGGCAAAGTCCGGATGCGTACCCAGTTGTTCCAGCAGGCGTTTTTCCATTTCCGCAGCCACGGCTTCGGATTTGTCCATTAGCGCCTTTGCGCGATCTATTGCCATTTTGGTGATGGATGGACTGGTTGCATACCACAACTGGGTGTCATCCTGATTCAGATAGGTAGATTCAGCGACAAGGTGATGAATGGCATCCATGAAAATGGCCGGGGATTCACCCGGCATAACGCATCCGAGAAGGACGCGAAGCTCGTCTATACCATGCTGGAGATCATCCGCTACCGGTGACGAACCGATGTAGATGGTGCGGGCAACCCGGCGTGCTGCCTGGAGCTGTCCCAGATGCTCGAGATCCGTGTCGATTTTTTGTGATACGGCTTCCGGACCGTCTACGTCGCGCCCGATGACTTCCAGCCAATCGTCCTGCTGATACCGTGTCAGTTCCGACTGAACCCTCGTGTCGTTGACCGGTATGGTGGAAGGCAGGATAATCGGATTGCGATCCTTTTTTTCCCACAGGCAATGGATAACCGTGGCCATGAGGCGCAACACACCGCGGGTGCGCTGGAATCGGATCAGTGACGACCAGTCATGGTACAGGCGATCGAAAATCTCCGGGTGGATAGGGTAGGCGGACTGAATACGGCGTTTATAGAGGCTTGTTTGCGTATCTGCGGGAAAATCAAGTCTTTTTTGGATATAAAGTTCAGTGAAGGCCATGGCCGTCATCCTGATGAACTTTTCGCGTTCGGGAGCAATCGGCTCGAAAAGGCGGCTTCGAACAATCTCGAGATCCTCATCCTGCGTAGCGGGCTGCCAGGAAGATTCGGCCTTGCCAATCTCCTCACGCAGAAGAATAAGAGCTTCCATTCCTTTGGCGCCGCCTATTTCAGTGTCATCGGCTTTGAAGGAAGCGGAATCGGTTGCCGGCACTGCCGGAAGCGAGACAACCACCAGACAGTTTTTGGACTGCTTTGCTGCCGAGACAAGATCTTTTGCAAAAGCAATCTGGTTTGTAAAAGAGCCTCCCGGAAGATCTTTGTTATCATGGAGCTGGCGTATGTAGGCAACCCATTCGTCCACCATGATCAGGCATGGCCCACTGGATGAAAACAGATCCTTCAGTTTTTTCTCACCAGGCGAAGTCCCTTTCTTGTCATGGTCACGGATTTTTTCAAAGGCTTTTTTCCCACCCAGCTGATAGGCCAGTTCACCCCACATAGTGCGGATGGTCAACCCGTTCGGTTTCACGGCCGGGGTGCTGGGGGAGATTTTGTTCCCGACCAGCGCAGCACGTTTGACGATGGGCAACGAGTACACATCGGCTTCTTTCATCAAAGGTTCCACGCCGGAGAGCTCGCTGAAATTGACGCCTGAAAAAAGATGATAGAGAGCCATCAGGGAGTGCGTTTTGCCGCCGCCAAAGCCGGACTCCAACAGTACCACCGGATCGCCTTCCAAACCGGTAATACGCAAAATGGAACTGACCATCAATTTCTTTAGGCTTTCGGTCAGGAAGGTGCGTTGGAAGAACTCGACCGGATCACGGTACTCGTCTGTTGCCTCACCTTGATGAACCTGCCATAGATCGGCAGCGAATTCTGTTTCAAGATAACGTCCACCGATGATGTCAGGCAGCGGGGTAATAACATCCCGCCAGGGTTTGAGGGTTACTGCTGCGCTTGTCTCGACCAGGTCATGTTGTTCCAATTCTTCCAACTCCTCGCTTTGTTTTTCAGAGCGAACTTGCTCTTCGTAAATAAATTTCCGGAATTCTTTTTTCATTCGTTCCGCATCGGCTGCCACATCGGTGGCATTAATTGCATTCAGAAAGCGGACAACGGAATCAAGAATGCGGTCGGTGTCGTCATTGCTGATAGATGTCTGGTTATCCCATCTGGAGAGCCACTCACGGAGCTCGCCAAGGACGGAGTGCTCCGAAAAACCCAATGTGTTCTGGAAGATCACGTTCCAGGAATCGTCCATCAGTTTAAGCAGGGGGCAAAGATCCCATTGTGCGATTTCTATTTTCAGCAGTTCGGGGTCCTCGACGTAATCATGAATCAGATGGCTGGAAATGTACCCCCTCTTTACGGCTGATTTTATCTCCCGCCCTATGTAGGGAGCAACCCCCATTTTAAGCAGCTCCAGGGCCAGTCCGATACGTTTATGGTTGCTGATTACCATGTTGGGTGAATCCTCCGGGATACGTTTTTTTTTGATTGCCTGCTGCAGTTTCTGTCTGCTGACAATAGGGTGCTGAATACTGGAGACAGCAATCCCGTTAATGTTTCCTGAAAATTGCCGCCTGATAAACCGGTCTGTGCAAATTGGTCAAGTTATTATGAACAATAATACCATGTCTGATGACGGCTGTCAGCGCTTCCGGAACACTGCTGATACGAGTATCAAGCGGTTTTCCTTTTTCGCTGTTTATATAGGAGTGAGAAGGGAGGGGTTTGTGACAGCGGGAATGGGCAGAAAAGCAGAAAAATGTGAATAAATAATCGGGCGACAGGTGGCTTTGAACATCAAAGCTAAATTATTGATAAAACAAGCTGATTTTAGGAGGCTTTCTCTCTGGAAAAAAGATTTCAACGTTTGTGGAAAAGCTTGAAGGAAGGCCGGTTCCGGCAGTTGTTGCGGCTGAATCCGGCGTCCGTCTTCTCCCGGTGTTTACCGTGGGCGGCAACTTCCGAATTTACGATTTTGGTGTTGGTTGCTTTATCTTCCACGGTTCTGCCATCGAAATCCACATCGGTTGTCTTTGTAGCTTCAAATGTGTGGATACCGGTTTTGTCATTGGCGCGGCATTCATGTTTCAGTAGTGCTGGAGATTTCTTCTTTCATTGAGGTCGTTGCACGAACAGGAATATTAAAACAATCTAACCATGCCAGGGTAAAAAATTTATTATTATATCGGTTGTCTGATGCTAAAAGACCAAGCCAATGTTTTTTTAATGCTTATTCACAGCCAAAGAGGGAATACAATGAAACCTAACCCTACCACGATTTCTGCAGTCCTTTTATTTATGATCATAATCTTTTATGGTTGTGATCACGATTCCAATCCAATTGGTGAGTTTAGCGATGTAGTCCAGGAGGTTCCGAATTTCACATTGATTGAAGGGGCGGACAACGTCAATATTCGTGTCACGAGAAACAATGATCGCAGTTATTTCGATATTGAGATGGAGAACTTTGCTCCTGATTCAGAAATGACAGACGGCGTATATCATGGATGGTGCGTTCTCAAGGATGCTCCCATCCAGTCGGATGGCACGGAATATAGGGGAGTAAGGCTTTTTTCCATGAAAGAAGATCTGAAATGGAACAAGCTGAATTATCTTCTGAATATGCGACGCAACTACATCCGGGATATTGAGGGTACAACCTGGCGGGAAATCCAGGTAGCTATCTGGGTTTTCAGCGAAACATCGGATTTCCGTCTCAGCAGCCTCGAGGGCAGCGTTCCATTTTCAGGCGGATATAACGAGGACATCGTTAATGCGATCGTTGAAGATGTTGTTGAAAACGGGAGTGAATACATACCGGAACCCGGTCATATTACGGCAGCTTTCATGGATACGAATACCGGTGTTGAATCACACAGCAGTCACGATCTGACCCAGTTGACCGTTTGCGAAATTTACAAAAAGATCAAATGGCTCGTGATCAAAAAGTGGTGGCAAATCCTGATGGGAGACGGCGTATCGCATCCGATTATGTTTGAAGGCTCCCAGGTGGGTACCATAAATATCTCATACAGCTGGCCTTCGTTTTATATATCCATCAGTTTCGGTGGAACTACCGCTGGTAAATATGCCGATGGAACGATGAGTATTACAACTGCCGATGGCGACCAGCTGCTGTTGAACGCTGCCGACCTCTCGGTAAATGTTGCCGGCAACACCTATTATGCCGACAGGGTAGAAGGTGAGAGCACTGTGTATTCTTTTGAAGTTCCGGTGGGAGACGAATGGGATGAAGAGACCGAGCTTGAATTCGATATGAATGCCGAGTTCTTCAAGCCCCTGGAGAATTAATCAGCCCCAGTTTTTCGTTTGGAAAGGGGAGCCGGTTCCGGTTCCCCTTTTTTTTGGGTGGTGCGCCCGGCAGGGCGCATCCGCTTGGGAGTGCAAAGCCTTCTTTATTCATCATAGCTCACTTTTTTCCGCCCGGGAGTCTACAGCCGGAACCTGTGCAGTGTCGTCACAACCCATGTATAAAAAAGCTGCGCAGCGCCTCGGCATAAAGCTCATACGCCGGGAGGTCGTTATGGCCTCCTTCCGGGATCCGGATCTTCTGCCTTGACGCAGAGCCTGATGCATCGTAAAGTGTTTCGGCCATGCGGACGGGAGTGATCTCATCACGTTCTCCCGCGATGATCAGGAGTGGCGATTGGATGTTGGCAACACGGCTGATGTTGTCTTCCTGCGCCAGTGCAGGATCGATATCAAAACGGATAAATGGTTTAAGCAGAAAGGGAACCAGACCCCCGGTCCAGTCGGAGACATTGGAGATCGGACTCTCAAGCACATAGCCGTTCACCTGGTTCCTCTCCACAAGCCAGCCCGCCAGCAGAGAACCCATGGAATGTCCGTGAATGAAGATCCGATGCGTGTGTTCCGGGTGGATGTTTTCCGCGCGGGCGGCGATGGTATTGACAGCGGTTTCGAAAGCGCCGGCGGCATCTTTTTTCAGGCCCTCAACCGACGGTGACCCGCTGCTCATTCCGTATCCCCGGTAATCAAACAGCATCA
>SKUI01000191.1 GCA_007122185.1 Rhodothermia bacterium
CAAGATTACCATGCAAGATTACCTGAAGGAGCAGATCGCCCAGGCGCTGAAAAAATTGGCCCCCGATCTTGAAACTCCGGAAATCACTATTGAAAAACCCCGTTCTCCCGAACACGGTGACGCAGCTACCAACGTGGCCCTCACCCTCGCCAAAGTACTGAAGGACAACCCCCGGTCAATAGCGCAGAAAATCGCAGACCAGATTGATCTGTCCACCGGATTCATTCGCGGAGTCGAGGTGGCCGGACCTGGATTCATCAATTTCCGTTTCGCCGGGAACTGGCTGGCAGACCAGCTGGCCGGGGCACACCGGACCGGCAGGGAATTCGGAAAGGGCCGGATGCTTGAACAAAAAAAAATCCAGGTCGAATTTGTAAGCGCCAATCCGACCGGCCCGCTTACTGTGGGACACGGCCGCAATGCTGTGCTCGGAGATACCATTGCCAGGGTGCTGGAATGGGCAGGCGCCGATGTGCAGCGTGAATACTACTTCAACAATGCCGGACGTCAGATGAGAGTGCTGGCAGAAAGTGTGCGCGCCCGCTACCTGCAGGCGACCGGTCAGGATGTCCCGTTTCCCGAAGGAGGATACGAAGGTGCCTATATAACCGAAATAGCAGAAAGAGTACTTGAGAAGCATGGTGACTCTCTCACAGAGGAAGAACACCTTCCCGTTTTCCGGCAAGCCGCAGAAGAGAGCATTTTTGAGGATATCCGGCAAACCCTCGCCCGAATGAATATTTCCATGGATTCCTTCTTCAATGAAAACACGCTTTATGAGGACGGATCCATTGACAAGGTAATCGCAACGCTTCGCGATAAAGGCCTTGTTTTCGAGCAGGATGGCGCCACCTGGTTCAAAACCACCGCTTTCGGCAAGGACAAGGATACGGTGCTCATTAAAAGCACCGGAGAACCCACGTATCGCCTGCCGGACATAGCCTACCACATCAACAAGCTGGAGCGAGGGTTTGATCTGGCGATCGATATCTTCGGCGCCGACCACATCGCCACATATCCCGATGTTGTTTCCGCTGTACAGGCATGCGGGTTTGACAGCAACCGCATTGACGTGATCGTCTACCAGTTCGTCACCATTGTGAAAGATGGCAAACCGTTCAAGATGAGCACCCGAAAAGCCAATTTTGTCACACTTGACGAGCTGATGGACGAGGTGGGCGCCGATGTCACCCGCTTTTTCTTCCTGATGCGCGCCCCGGGAACGCACCTTGAATTTGAACTGAATGAAGCGAAGCAGGCCGGTGAAAAAAATCCGGTATTCTACCTGCAGTATGCCCACGCACGAATACAGAGCATTATGAGGAAAGTGCGGAATCATTATGACTTCACCGGGAAGACGCCCGATTTCAGCCTGCTTGCCCACGATGCGGAAACAACACTGATTAAACGCATTCTCGAATTCCCCGATGTTATTTTATTGACAGCCGGACAGCGTGAGCCGCACAAACTAATCCAGTATCTTAACGACCTGGCAACAGCATTCCACAAATTCTATCATGATTGCCGGATTCTGGGCGAAGAAGAGCAACTCGCCCTGGCGCGCACCGAACTGCTTACAGTTACAGCAACCGTGCTGGCAAACGGACTGGGCATACTGGGCATTTCCGCACCGGAAAAAATGTGACGTCCGGGCAACCTAAGGCGCACTTATCAGCGAGATCCGCATGACTCCGGCTCTTCGTGAATCTGCCAATTCAAAACCGGCTGACCGAAAGAGAGCATCCGCATCCTTTTCATCAGGAATCCACACACCGCCCGGCGACAGCAATTTGGCGAGCAGTGCCGGGTTGCCGGCACGGACAAGATGCATGATAACGGCCGTGGCGTCTTTTTTCAGGACCCGTGCAAGTTCGGAAAGAACCCGCTCCGGCTCGGACAGTTCGTTCAGGGTTCCTCCCATAACGGCGCCATCCATGCTGTTTGCAGGGAGGGGAAGCGCCGCGGCATCGCACTGCAAATACACCGCACGCGCATCAGATCGGGCTTTCATCCTGGCCTTTTCCAGCATGGGCAGGGAATAATCCACCAGAATCATGCCCGATTCAGCCTCACGTTCCTGCACCGCCCGGGAATAGACCCCTGTGGAACAACCCAGATCCAGATAGTTTGCGCCACGTACCGGCTTCAGCATCTCCGAGACAATGTCACACTCCTCCCGGAGCGACCATGCCCCTCTTGTAAGGATACAGGTTGAATATTTGCGCCAAAGCGGTTCATAGACCAATGCTGTCAGCCTCCAAAGATTGCTTCTCTCTGCCATGGAAGCGGAACGGAACCGCGATGGCACACCTTGCTCCTCCCTCATTTGCCGCCTGCGCACTAACGGCTGCATTCTCCCTGTCTGACAATGGACGATCCGGCCCGGTCTCAGCAACAACTCATCTGGTTTGAGACTGTGTCCGTTCGCAGGATCGCCGTCCATGCCACGATTACCATCCGGCATGGCGACTTCACCCTTTTCAGGCTCCCTGCCCACCTGATCGCGATTTATCCAGACGCATACGCGACCATTCATACGCCTCGCTGAGAGAACGGGCCGTCTTGTGCTTGAAACGCCTTTTCCCCCGGTTCAGAGACTTGGCCATCCATATGACGGAAGAGAGATATGCTTTCATCATGGGTGATGAAACAACGACAGCGGTACCTGCAAGCTGATGCATGTCTGCCTCCATAAGCCATGCTATGAGCCGATTTCGCGCATCCTGTGGCAGATGGTGTATCTCTCTGAGATCCATGACGAAACAAAAATCTTCATCCCGGGACTGATACTCCTCCAGCCTTTTCAGAAAAACCGAGATGTCCTTCAGCTTCTCGCTTCCGGACAGCGTGATGATCACAATCGGCCATCGATTTTCATCAATATAAATCTGTGCCATATAACAGTTTTTTTGCAGTCCTCTTTGTTGTCGTGGCTGATTTTCCTACAGTTTGTAATTGTGCAGCAATTACTTGTTTCAGCTATTGCACCAGGGTATTTTCAATATCATTCACTAACCGAAACCCCTCGGAAATGGATTGTCGTTTTACCGTTGCCGGGTCTATTTTCCCGTGTCCTTTTTCCCGACCACTTCAACGCACGTACAGTACTTTGATTGCTTTAAATTAAGATACACTTTTTTGAATTACCAAAGAAACAGGAGCACCTTTTTCCACACCGAGCATATGTTCTGCATTTCCTTTGTTTATGGCGATTTCGAGCATGCCCGAACTGCCGATGAGCGCTACCGCCTCCCCATCGGGCACTTCAGAAAATGATACGGAAATATGTTTGAGAATGGTATTCCCGACATAGATCTTGAATGCGGACTGCTGCTCATATTTCCGGATAAAGGACTCCGGGATATTCGTGATCAGGTTCCCGTACCGGTCGATGTGCATCACCCAGCCCTGGACACCCTCTTCATCGGCGATCGGCTTGGCCCAGCGATACGTCGTCAGTTCTTTCAATTCGCGGCCAAACTGCTCCGGGGCCTCACCTCTGCTGAGCCACGCCGCAACCGGGGCAAAGATATCACGGCCGTGAAACGTGGGCGAAACGGCCTCCCGCCAAAAGCGCTTGTCGGACAGTTCGAAAACCCGGTGCTCCTGGCTCTCAACCACCAAAGAGAACAAACCGTTATTCGGCCCCACAAACAGCTGGTCCCGCACCTGAACCAGAACGGGACGCCGACTGCTTCCTACACCGGGATCTATTACGGCCAGATGGATCGTACCCGGCGGATATAGAAACGCCGTGTTTTTGAGCACCCATGCCCCGGCCATAATATCCTGCGGAGGCAGATCATGCGAGATATCCACCAGCCGCACATCGGGGGAAATGCCCAGAATCACCGCCTTCATAGCACTCACATAGTAATCCTGACACCCGAAGTCGCTCGTCAGTGTTATGATACCGGACGGAGAAGGCATGATGGCATCAACCGTAGGTGTTCAGCATGACAGGCATCACCAGCATCAGCATCTCCTCCTCGTCATCCTGCACGGAGGGGCGCACAATACCAGCCCGGTTCGGAGTGGAAAACTCGAATACCACCTCGGGATCATCAATATTGTTAAGCACATCCATCAGGTAACGGGCATTGAAGCCAATTTCCATGGGTTCGTCGGAGTATTCGGAAGGGATACTCTCCTTGGCCTCGCTGCTCATGTCCAGATCTTCGGCCGAAATCACGATTTCATCCGGCTTGAGTTCCAGTCGTATCTGACGCGTTGTGGAACTGGAAAAAACCGATACCCGCTTGACAGTTGCAAGCATCTGATCCCGGTTGATCTTGAGCGTCTTGTCATTCTCCCTCGGAATGACCGACTCGTAACGCGGATACTGTTCGTTGATCAGCCGTGTGATAACCTGCGTGTTGCCGGACTGGAAACTCACATGGTCCACCGTCACAACCATCTCGCATGCCGCATCATCCAGCGCCTTGCCAACGAGCGTGAGCGCCTTTTCCGGCACAATGAACGATATGGGACTGGACGATGAGATGTCCTTGCGGACCAGGCGCACCAGACGATGGCCATCCGTGGCCACCACGCGGCTTTCCTCCTCACCGATATCAAAAAAGACACCCATCATGGCTGGACGCAAATCGTCACTCGAAACGGCAAAACTGGTCTTCTTGATAGCGTTCTTGAGACTTTGCGTATCCGTTTTAATCTGTTTTCCATCCTCAAGCAACGGCATGTCCGGGAAGTCTTCGGCTTTCTCTCCGGCCAATTTGTAGGTCCCCTTATCCGTCCGGAACCGGACCTGGGCGCGTTCATCCACTTCAAATGTAACCGGAATGTCCGGAAGCTGTCTCAGTGTTTCCAGGAGCCTGCGGGCCGGAACAGCAACAGCACCCTGGGTTTCCACATCCGCACCCACATATTCAATGATGCTCACCTCCAGATCCGATGCACTCAATTTGATCCGGCTGTCTTCCGTTTCAAATAATACGGTCTCAAGGATCGGAAGAGTCGCCTTGTTGGGAACGGCGCCGATAACCGCCGACAAACTTTTTACCAGTTCACCGCTTGTGACATTGAATTTCATAGAATTACCTGACGATTGGGAATGGTTTGTTTCAGACTTTTTGTGCAAAAGGTAAAGTACAAAAATATGGATTCTATTCTAAACAATAGTCGCACCCGATTCAATACCAAAAGCCGCTGAATCAAGACAACACATCCGCTATCCCGTATCGGATTCATCCGTTCACCTGATAATCTGCCCGGTGCTGTTTCATTGCTTCCCTTTTTTTATCTTGCAAAGAATAACCGACAAATGATCCGCGTTACCATTGGGTCGGCTACCCTGCATCAGACCGCATTTTTACAACTCCATGATAATCCGAGGTTTTTACACATTCCTTATCCTTGCTGCCCTGCTCATTTCCACCTCAAGCGGACAGGCGTTTGAGGAAGCGAAATACGGCGGCGATTTTCTCTCCGTGGGTGGTGGCGCCAGACCCCTCGGTATGGGCAGCGCGTACACGGCCATCACCCGCGATGTACTGTCCGGATACTGGAATCCTGCCGGGCTCTCCGGGGTGCCCAACTGGCAGTTCGCCTATATGCACTCCGAACGGTTTGCCGGCGTGGTTGGATATGACTATGGAGCCGTCGCCATGCCCGTCGAAGGATCCGGCGGCGTATTCGCCC
>SKUI01000126.1 GCA_007122185.1 Rhodothermia bacterium
CCCTGGCCCGCAAGGTCGTGCGCGACATCGGCTACCATCGCCCCGAGCTGGAATTCTGCGCGGATACCTTTGTCTACCAGAACCACCTGCACTCGCAATCGCCCGATATCGACCAGGGCGTGGATGTCGGCCAGAATACCAGCCAAGAACAGGGTGCCGGCGACCAGGGCATGATGTTCGGCTATGCCACGCGCGAAACTCCGACCTTCATGCCGATGGCGCTGCAATTCGCCCACGACCTGGTGCGCGAACTGGCCGATATCCGCAAGAACACCAGCGACATGCCCTATTTGCGGCCGGACAGCAAAAGCCAGGTTACCGTAGAATACGATGAAAACAACAAGCCCCTTCGGGTCCACACCATCGTTATCTCCACCCAGCACGACGATGATGTGGAACAGGACAAAATCCGGGAGGATGTCCGCAAGCACCTCTTGCCCCGCGTCATCACAAAAGAGCTGATGGATGACAATACCATCCTGCACGTCAATCCAACCGGAAAATTCGTCATCGGCGGACCGCACGGTGACACCGGCCTGACCGGCCGCAAGATCATTGTGGATACGTACGGAGGCCGCGGCGCTCATGGCGGCGGTGCCTTTTCCGGCAAAGACGCCTCCAAAGTCGACCGGAGTGCGGCATACGCCGCCCGGCACATCGCAAAAAACATTGTGGCGGCAGGTATTGCGGATGAGTGCCTGATCCAGCTCGCCTATGCCATTGGTATCCCCGAGCCGGTATCCATCAATGTCAACACGTTCGGAACCGGAAAAATCAGTGACGAAAAGCTGGTTGAACTGATCCAGAAAAATTTCGACTGCACTCCGGACGGGATTATCCGCCGTTTTGATCTGCGCAAGCCCATCTTCCGCAAAACGGCCGCATATGGCCATTTTGGCCGGGAAGAGTTCCCCTGGGAAAAACTGGATTACGTCGACGAACTGAAAAAACAGGCCGGACTCTGAACAAGGACACCCAGGCGCAATCCCGCGCATAAACAGACCACGGCAACCTGCACAAACGGACAGCGACGTCCTGCACAAACAGACCACGGCAACCTGCACAAACAGACCACGGCAACCTGCACAAACGGACAGCGACGTCCTGCGTCAGCGGACAGCAGTATCTTTCATCAGCGGACAGCAGTATCTTTCATCAGCGGATCGTACCATTCTGGTGGATGATGCGACCAAAAAACAGGCCGTTGCCAAACAGCCGGTTCGTGCCGAAGCAGTAGTGGTTGGTCCGGGATTCGGGCAAGGGCTGGCGGTGTTCGCGGTGGATGGGGTCGCCGGAAGACGTGAATGAGCGGTTGTTATTGGTAACAGATGGAATAAATCAGATAGAACGAATTGGAACTCTCAAGGCGCAAAGCTTTCATTATACTAAAGAACGGTTTTATTGAAAAGCCGGAATCCGGCTGAAAGCGATCACGCAATCACACTCCAAAAAAATGCCGCTATGTTTCAAAAGATAGAAGGATATCCCATTTACGGCGATCACGAAGAACAGACCATCCGGCAATTTCTGGATGTCATGAGCAGGGCTGAGTATGGCGCCCTGATGGCGGACGGACATCTGGGCTATGTCATGCCCATAGGCGGCGTTGCAGCCTATCGGAACAAGGTGTCTCCGGTGGGTGTCGGATTTGATATAGGATGCGGCAACATGGCTGTCCGGCTGGATATGCAGAAAAAGGACCTGAATCTGGACCTCCTGCTTGACCGCATCGAGAAATACATCTCCTTTGGTATCGGGCAGACCAACCCGGACGCCCCGCGCGATCATCCCATTTTCGACAGTGACGACTGGGAGGCATACGAGCCGGCCTCCCTGCGGGCCGAACTGAAGAAACTGGGACGCGACCAGCTGGGTACCGTGGGCGCCGGAAATCACTACGTGGACATCTTTGCCGATGAACAGGACCGCATCTGGGTGGGCGTCCATTTCGGAAGCCGCGGGCTGGGACACAAAACCGCAACCGGATTCATAAACCTCTCGCAGGACCGGCCATGGAATATACGCGCCGTGGAAAAAGAGGTGCTTCTGGATATCGACAGCAACCTTGGCGAGCGATATTACCGCGCCATGCGGCTGTGCGGCGCCTATGCATGGGCCGGGCGCGAGTGGGTGTGTGAGTATGCGGCTAAACTTGCCGGTGCTGAAATCGTTGAACGCGTCCACAATCATCACAACTATGCCTGGAAAGAACAGCATCCGGATCCCGGATCGCTGAAACAGCATTTGCCGGGAAATGGCGCCGATGCCGAAGATGAGCAAAAAAAGGGGACGGATGGCGGCACAATAAAATCCCGAAAAACCACCTTGCACGACTACCTGGTCATCCGCAAGGGGGCGACCCCCGCATTCCCGGGCCAGCGCAGTTTTGTTGGCGGAAGCATGGGCGATCCCTCGGTGATCCTAGAAGGAGTTGACAGTCCCGAAAGCAAGAGAGCGCTCTATTCAACCATTCACGGGGCGGGACGTGTCATGTCGCGGACCAGGGCTGCCGGCAAATACCGCGGCCGGGGTAAAAAGCGCAAGCAGGTCCGGGCCGGCGAGGTGACCCCGAAGATGATGCAGGAATGGATTAAGAAAAAGGGCGTCAAGCTGCGTGGCGGAGGACTGGATGAATCCCCTCATGTCTACCGCCGTCTCACCGATGTGCTCAATTCGCATCAGAACACCATTGAAATCAGGCACTGGCTGCAGCCGCTCGGCGTGGTCATGGCCGGACCGGATATCTTTGATCCGTTCATCGATTAGGGTAGCGGCGGCCGTTTACTGTTTATGCGCGGCCGTTTACTATTTATACGCGGCCGCTTCCTGTTTATACGCGGCTGTTTTGTGTTAATGTATTACGACTCTTTCGTGCTTCGCGCGCAGCTGCTAATTCGCTGTTCCCGCGCCCCAAATTCTCCTTGATTAACGTTACAAATTCTTGTACTTATGGTGATTGTCAAACCACCACTTGCTGAATCACCATGTCTGTACTGGCCATCCTTGCAGGGACCATTGCCATTCTGCTCAGTGCCTACCGGTTCTACGGGTCGTTCATCGCCCGAAAGCTGGGCATTGACAACAGCAACGTCACCCCGGCCCACACCCGTGAAGACGGCGTGGATTATGTTCCGAGCAACCGGTTTGTGGTACTTGGACACCATTTTGCGTCTATTGCCGGAGCCGGTCCCATCGTCGGGCCGGTCATCGCCGTCTCTTTTGGATGGGTGCCCGCCCTTCTCTGGATAATCATTGGCGGCATCTTCTTCGGTGCCGTTCATGACATCACATCCATGACCGCTTCACTGCGCCACCAGGGCAAATCCATTGGCGAAATCATCCAGCAATACATCGGCGATTCCGGAAAAAAACTCTTTCTCATCTTCGCATTCGCCACGTTGCTGCTGGTCATTGCGGTCTTCATGGACATTGTGGCCAGAACTTTCGTCACAGTCCCGGCTGCGGCATCGGCATCGGTGTTTTTCATCCTTCTCGCCCTGCTGTTCGGCGTCGTCATCAACCGCCTGGGCTTCCCGCTCTGGATCAGCACCATTTTCGGTGTCGGATTGCTCTACTTCTTCGTCTACCTGGGCGAGGTTTTTCCGTTCCAGATCGGCTATGGCTGGTGGATCGCCATCCTGGTTTCCTACATTTTCCTGGCCGCCGTTACCCCGGTATCCATCCTGCTGCAGCCGAGGGATTTCCTCAACTCCTTCCTGCTGTATGGCATGATCCTTTTCGGTGTGGCAGGTATCATTATCGGCAACCCGCGCATTGAAATGACCTCATCCATGCAATTCCAGGTGGAAAACCTTGGGTTCCTGTTCCCGGTACTTTTTGTCACCATCGCCTGCGGTGCTATTTCCGGCTTCCACTCCCTGGTGGCATCCGGGACCACATCCAAACAGATCAACAAAGAAGAAGATGTCAAAATGATCGGTTTCGGGGGGATGCTGATCGAAACCCTGCTTGCGGTGATCGCCGTTATGGCGGTTGCCGTTATGTCGCGCGGCGATTTCGGCCTCCGGCTGGCAGAGGCGGGACCGGTAACTTTGTTTTCTGAAGGGCTTGGGGGATTCATCTCCTCCATCGGCATTCCGGTTTCGGTGGCCATTTCATTCGTAGCGCTAACCGTATCCGCATTTGCGCTCACCACCCTGGACACCTGTACGCGTCTTGCCCGGTTCATCATCCAGGAATATGCCGAGGATATCCCTTCCGCGCGCATCCGGTCGCCGCTTCAGAACCGGTTCATCGCCACGTTCCTGGTTGTGCTCCTGTCCGGGTTGCTGCTGTTTACCGGCCAGTTCGAGCAACTATGGCCGATATTCGGCTCCGCGAACCAGCTGTTGGCCGCGCTCGCCCTTCTGGCCGGGACCGTATGGTTGGCAAAGAAAAAAATAAACCCGGTATTCACGGTCATTCCGATGATATTCATGTTCACCGTCACCCTGCTTTCCCTCCTCATTTTCGCATGGAACCAGTATCAGCAGGCCTCCTGGTTTCTGAGCGTGCTCTCGGTTACCCTTTTTGTGCTCGCGGTGATCCTTGTGGTGATGGCCCGCAACAGTCTTCACAAGTTTTACGAGGATGAGAAGAGCGGGAAGACGAAAGTGGATTTAAAAAGCGTTCCAGAAGGATGAAACTGATGCGATCCAATCTGTCCCGGGTCCGCGAACCTGCCAATGCGTACACGCACCTTGCCGGCACGCTTCTCTCCGTGCTCGGACTCGTACTGCTCATCCACAAATCCGCTCTGCACGGACAGCCAACACACATTGTGGCGTTTTCGATTTTTGGAAGCAGCATGATTCTGCTCTATCTCGCAAGCACCCTCTACCACCTGCTTCCCGTATCCGAAAAAGGGATCCGCATCCTGCGCCGCATCGACCATATCATGATCTATGTGCTGATTGCCGGCACCTACACCCCTATCACCCTGATCGTGCTGGAGGGATTCCTCGGGTGGGCGCTCTTCACCGCCGTCTGGGCTGTTGCCGTACTGGGCGTGATCTTCAAGCTGATCTGGTTCAGCGCTCCGAAATGGGTTTCCCTGGTGCTTTACCTTACCATGGGGTGGATGGCCCTCATCATTTTTCCCGCGTTATGGCAGGTTTTCTCCTTCGGCGCCATCGCGTGGATTTTGATGGGCGGACTCGCATACACCCTGGGCGCCATCATCTATGGAATCAAATGGCCGAATCCCTCGCCAAAGCATTTTAATTTTCACGCAATTTGGCATATTATGGTGATGGTCGGCAGCTTCTGCTTCTTCTGGCTCATGTACCAGTATGTGATCTACTACTGATCAGAAGCTTCATGGTGCCGGTTTTTGATCCCGGCTGTTGGCTCCGGCTATTTGTTCCGGTTTATGGCTCCGGTTTTCAGTCCAGGCTAATGATCCCGGCTTTCAAGGCAACCCGCCCGATGACAACCAATTCAGACGGGCGGTTTATGTGTGCTAATCTTCTCGCTTCATTCTTCTTCTTGCTTCATTCTATGGGTAAATTCCGATTGATGTGGGGTATGCTGCTTCTTTTGATTCTCCTCATGGGGGTGGATGCGGTACGTGCCCAGATCTACGAAAATGTCTACCGCCCGACGCGACCCGCCTGGCAGCAGCTCGAAACGCCGCATTTTCGCATACTTTTCC
>SKUI01000051.1 GCA_007122185.1 Rhodothermia bacterium
CGACTTCCACCTCGCCTTCGGGGATATCAGGATCGGTTGCTGCGGTTGACCGAAAAAGTGAGCAGCTGGATAAAAGCATAAGTACAGGTATCAACAACCAGAGACGTTGGACAGGCATGAGGATTTTTAGTTTAGAATGGTATGTTGCGGACACGATCACTCAGTCCCATTCCGGTGCGATACCGGGCAGATCGACAAAGCGTTGGTCCTTATCGAGGCGGGCAATTGATTTAAGATCTTCCGGGTCCAGTTCAAAGTCAAATATAGCTAAATTTTTTCGTCGTTTTTCAGGAGTGGACGCTTTTGGAACGGTTGCCACCTGATCTTGCTGAATCAACCATCGCAGTGCAATCTGTGACGCATTTTTCCCATGTTTTTTGCCAATTTCCTGAAGCACGGGGTGATAAACGAGGCGGCCCTTGGCAAGCGGGCTGTACGCCGTAAGAAACATTCCTTTATCCCGAAGCCAGGAAAGGAGCTTGTCCTGATCCAGCAGAACGTGGTATTCGACCTGGTTGGTGATGAACGGGATGCCGGTTTTCTCCACTTTTTCCATCCAGGCAACATTGAAGTTGCTGACACCCAGAAAACGGATTTTTCCTTCCTGGCGAAGCTTGTCCATGGTACCCAGGGAGTCCTCCAGGGGGATGCGTGGATTGGGCCAGTGGATCAGCAGCAGATCAATGTAATCCGTTTTAAGATAGGTAAGGGATCCGGAAACGGTCTCACGAATGGAATCCGGAGTAAGGCTGTCGGGCCAGAGTTTTGTGGTTACAAAAAGGTCGTGCCTGGGCACACCCGACTGGCGCATGCCTTCCCCTGTCTCAGCTTCATTTCCATACATTACGGCAGTGTCGATGTGCCGGTATCCCACTTCAATGGCATCTCTGACCGCATCCACACATTCATTGCCACTCAGTTTGTAGGTGCCAAAACCAAGTGCTGGAATTTGCGTGTCCTTGTATGAGACGTATGGCTGTTTCACACTAATCGAGCGTTTACGTTACTCGAAATCCGTATTGAGTTTATATCTGGCGATACGGTTATTGCCTTTGTCCGCTACATAGACGACCCGACGGAAATAGGCCACACCACTCGGTTCGTTGAACTGGCGCGGGCCGACACCCCTTCCGCCGAAGGAAACGTTGACTGCTTTTCTGGCGCTCGAGCCGGCGGGTGGTACCACTCCCTCCTGGCCATTGGACTGAAACAGGTACAGACTGTCCGTGCCGGCATCTGTTACAAAGATATGGCCGCGCGGGTCGGCGGAATAGGCAATGCCGCTCGGACGGATAAAGCGGTCTTCTTCATACAAAAAACGGTCAGCGCGTGCCGTATCCTGGGCAAGCAGTTGTGACCTCGGCCGATATTCCAAGCCGTCCGGTGTAAACTCCGCGGTAATCCAGAGAACACGAAACGGGACATCCCTTTCGGGGTCGCCCTGGGTAACCAGAAAGCTTCTGTCCTCCGTCATGTTTTCACGCTGCGGTGCGGCAACAAACGTAGCCATGTCGCTGATTCCAACCGCACTTATGAGTGAAGGTACGTTTGGATTCAGAGCTCTGATCTGACCCACATTCCTCATTTTTCCAGTCGGGTTTCCCTGGGCATCGAGAACCGGTCCGTAAATGAGTATCGTGTTATCAGGCGCCTCGGGTTGTCCGGTTATGTTCCTGGGGCCTCTTCGGGCGAGATACAGGGTATTGTCATGAAGAACGCCCAGACCGGTAATTTCGATCTTGTCGGCATTATCGTCCCTGTTGGGATCGAGTCTTCTGCGCTGAGAGCCGGCTGTGCTGCGGCTGGCATCGTCGAAAGGCATGATCAGTGTATCCAGCACCACCGTGGCTCCGGTGCCGGGGTTTTGGTATTTGTAAACAGCAGGAAGATTCCAGACAATGGATGGATCGACTGCTTCCACGATGGTGTCATAACGTGCCGAAACATATACGTTCAGAAGTCTGTCCTGGACTACCCGGTGTGCGCCGTCGAGTTCGATGGTTCGGAAAAGACGGCCGGCCCTGTCGAGGATATGAAGACCGGAGGCGTCGGTTACATAGACCAGTTCATCATATCCGACGGTGACATCGGTTGGTTGGTCGAACTGATCCCAGAACGGCAGCAGAGCGGCGTAGCCGACTTCATCAAGGATCAATGTCGGGTCCTGTCGGCCCTCTTCAAAAACCTCGTCGGTAATTGCGTCTCCCTTTGTTCCAAAAATTTCGTCGCAGCCAACAACGGAAATGGCAAAAAGGAGGATTGCCGGAATGATTAAAATTAATTTTGAGTCTTTCATGCGAATAAAGCTTACAGATTAAATTTCAGGGAGAAGCGGTGGAGAACACCAAGGCGCTCCCTTGCGGCAAAACCGTAGTCAAGGCCCAGGGAGTAACGCTGAACAGGCAGGTTGAAGCCCACGCCAAAATTGGGGAGATAGATCTCAGCCACTCCAAACTCATACCCGGCGCGCGCGTAGAATTGCTGCATGAACTGCAGTTCCGTTCCAAGACTGAAGCGCTCGGCGTTGTCGTTGGGGTTGATTACCTGACCGGTTACGATCACGTTGATGAGTTCAGACTGGTAGAGATCGTATGCGGCGCCAAGGTTGAATGTCGTGGGTGGAGATATTTCCTCGAAATCATCGAATACGATGTATCCATCATTGTCGGTATCGACATCTTCATGCGGACCGGGTCTGCGTCGTGTTTCTCCACCGGGGCTGGCATCGAATCCGAAATTATTGATACCCACGGCAAAACGGAGTCCGGTATCACCGACTCTGTAGAAGAAACCAACATCAACTACTGCAGTTCTGCTGGTAATCTCTTCAATACGCTCATCCAGATACTTGAGGGTCACGCCATAGCTGAAAAGCGATGTCAGCTCCTGGGCAAACGTGAGACCGGCGGCCATGTGGATGGTCCGGAATGTGCGTCCGGTGCCGAATGGCTGAAATTCGGTTGTCTCCTCAATCTCACCCGAATCCAGATACGTAAGCGAAGCCCCAAAGGCCATATTGCGGTAACGATGCACATAGGCTCCGTAGTTCAGTGATATATCCGTAAAATAGGCCGTGTGACCAAGAAAGAACTGGTTTTGTCCCATCTGAGCAGCAAGGGCCGGATTCCAGAAAAGTGACGAGGCGTCTTTCGAATCCGCAATATTGGAATAAGCCATTCCGGCCGAGCGCGCATCCACACCGATTTTCAGGAACTGAAATCCTGACGTTCCGGACCGTGAGGAACCGAAACTCGGGAAGATATTGCGGGCGAGCCCCTCGCTTGTCAGGCAGAGCATGAGGACAATCAAGGTGACGGACAATAATGTAAAACGTTTTTTCATGCGTGTGAGAATGCTTGGCGTGAAATTTTCTGGTTTCCCGTTAGAAATTGAATGCAAACCCAAATACGATATGCCGTTGCTGCAGGAAGTTGGCCGGGTTGAGATATGAGGGTGTGTTGTTATCCCGCGGATCAAGGTATCTTGGATCCCGGACGTTGGCAGGCACATCGTAGCTGCGATCGTCACGCAGGGCTATCAACTCCGCCTGGGATTCCGGATAATCGGATTTGTAGGCCTGACCGGTGACAGGATTTATTATGGCCGGATTATTTAAGTTGAAAAGATTGGTAACCTCAAGGAATGTGATTACACGTGTATCGCCGATATTGAACCATTTCTGAAAATTGAGGTCAAAAATCCACCAGGATGGACCCACTTTTGAGAAACGCTGCGAGGGGTCGTTATCCCGCTCGTAAATCGGCCGCCAGTCTCTTTCTCCGGTAACCGGATTGCGTTGAAACTCAATGAAATCGAAGGGTGTGTACCGCATTCCGCTCCGAAAATTGCCGGAAATGTAGAGCTTCATCTTATTCAGGGGTGCCAGGCCAAACAGCGGATTGGGACGGTCATAGGTGAAAGTGGCATTGGCCTTGACATCCCAGGGACGGTCCCAGGCCAGCGGGGTCTCAACATTGAAACCAAACTGATCACCTGCGAGGATATTCCTGAGGGCGTCATTGGAGGTGGAACTGAGGCCTTCGGCGCGTGAGTATGTGACCGACACATTGCCCATAAACCAGTCACGGTGCCGCTTGATATAGCTGACTTCCACACCACGGACCCTGGCGAAATCCCCATTCACACGGAAGTTACGCTCCGTATCCCGGCCTGTGGCATCCTGGATGATGAGCCGTTCGGATGTAATGAAATCGTATTTGTCACTCCAGAATGCGGAAATATTCAGGGCGTCGTTGGAAGTGAGCTGGTTTCTAAGACCGATTTCGTAGGAGATGTCAACTTCGGGATCCAGGTTCGGGTTGCCAAGGTCGGCAAGGAAAGAACGGTCCTGGAAAAACGGGTCCAGCCCGGCATAGACAAAGGACGGGTGAGGCAGTTTGGTTTTGTGTCCGTAGTTGAAATAGAGCACCTGGTTTTCGCGGACCGGAAAGGAAACGCTGATACGTGGCAGCAACCGCATTTTGAAACGGTTGCCAAACAAATTGTAGGTATCCTCGTAATAAGACTCACGGATTTCATCAGCAATGGGGGCAAGGGGATCGTCTACCAGGTCATCGACATACTTGCCGGGGAACCAGTACTCAAGACGGAGCCCCAGGTTGGCAATGAGTCCCTGGTAACGGATCTGGTCTGTCACGTACAGGGCGCCACGGCGCGGCTGTACATTCCAGATATCCGATGAAGAGCCGAGCCGAAGTGTCTCGGTAAACGTATCCTCGTCAATCTGGATGGGTGCACCGACCCAAGGCCTGCGGATGTCAATCCACTGGTAGTCATTGAACTTCATCTCCAGGCCGACATTAAGGCGGTTGTTCCGGTTGAAGAAATAGTTGGTCGTGGTGATGCGAACGGTGTATTCCTCGGCGAAGTGATCATGCCAGAGTGTTGCCAGGCCACCGTTGTTGACGAGACCGGGACCGGGCAGCACATAACGGAAATTGTCATCGGCATTAAATGGGACGGTCGGTGGTGTGACAATGCTTTCGCCGTCAAATTCCCCTTCCACCACGGTGGGCCTCCAGTGACGCCCGTTGGCATCGGCGCGCAGCCGGGTAAACATGCGGCTCACCTGGATATCATAGAACATCCGGGGGTTGAGGGTATGTGTCCATTTTGCATAGGCCACCTTGCTGTCGTGCGCATAGGTATTGGCATTGTCCAGGTCAAGTGAATAGAAGAACTGGTAGCCGGGACGGATCTGCACGTCATCGCCTACGATCTGGAGCATTCTGGTGTTCTGATTAACCGTTAACGATCGCTGATACGAGGCTTCAAACCGCATGGAAGGCCGGATACGCCAGGTAAGCTTACCCATGGCGCTCCAGCGGTTGTCCTGGCGCGGTGACCAGAAGGTATTGTCGATCAGTGAGGTTTGAACCTGGTCTGCCGTATTTTTGAAAAACTCGTTGGTGACATTTGCCTGGGCGGCGACAAAAAAGGTCATGGTCCCGGGAGTATTAATTCCCAGGGCCGGAAGCAGGGACTGGTAGAGCTGGACCGGTCCGCCCAGGTTGAATTCATAGATATCCGTAAAGAAATTGCTGGATGTGGCTGTCATTCGGCCGGGGTTATCCCG
>SKUI01000123.1 GCA_007122185.1 Rhodothermia bacterium
CCTGCCGGAAAACGTTGGCGCGGCCGCGGGTGCTGTCCTTTTCATCCAGTGTGGCCATGTAGGAGGGACACATGGTGCCGCCGCTTTCGGCCTTTTTGCGGCACACGCCGGCACCGTTGCAAAGCTCGACGGCGGGACCGAATCCCTTCTCCGTCCGCCATTTGAAGACGGTACCCACCTCGATCTCCTGGTACGCAGGCGAATAGCGCAGGTCGGTATCCATCGGGTCGGGATCGATGATCTTGCCGCGGTTGAAGATGTGATCGGGGTCCCAGATCTGTTTGACTTTGCGGAGCAGCCGCATCACATCCGGTCCCACCATTTTTTCGATGAGGTGCGACCGCAGGCGTCCGTCGCCGTGCTCACCCGAGAGCGAGCCGCGGTATTTTTTCACCAACGCGGCCACATCATCGGCAATCGCCTTCATCTTGTCGATGCCTTCCTGTGTTTTGACGTCCAGAATCGGGCGCAGGTGCAGCTCGCCGACCGATGCGTGAGCGTAATAGACGCTTTGCGTGCCATACTTCTCGAGGATTTGCTGGAATTCTGCGATGTAGTCGGGCAGGTCTTCCACGCGCACGGCCGTGTCGTCCACAAATTCGGGGGAATTGGAGTCGGCCAGGTGTCCCATGAGCAGACCCAGTCCCGCCTTGCGCAGGTTCCAGACGCGGGTCATTTCCTCCGGCTTTTCCATGAGTGAATGCGCGTAGCCCTTCTTTTCGGCGATCAGCTTCTCCTTAAGCCGGTGGGCACGGGCCCGAAGTTCGTCCATGTCATCGCCCTGGAATTCGATGATGAGCAGGGCCATGGGCTCGCCTTCCAGGAAGAACCGGTTGCGGCGCTGTTCGATGTTGCCCTTGGTGGCATCGAGGATGAAATTGTCGATCAGTTCGACAGCGGCCGGTTCGAATGCGACGGCGTCCACAGTGCTGCGGAGAGCTTCCTGGAGGGATGCGAACTGGGGGATGAGCAGCAGTTTGTGCTTTTCGACCGGTTCCAGCCGGACGACCGCCTCGCTGATCATGGCCAGTGTACCCTCGCTGCCGCTGAGGAGTTCGCACAGGTTGAAGGGGCGTCCGCCGGGGGTGATCGGATGCATTTCACAGAGCCGGTCGAGAGCGTAGCCGGTGTTGCGCCGTTTGACATCCGGATGCGGGAAATTCTCCAGGATAAGCTCGCAGTTGTCGGTCAGCAGCTGGTGCATTTCCCGGTAGATGCGGCCTTCCAGCGTCTGCAGCTGCATTTTTTCCTGCAGTTCCGTTTCGGAGAGCGGTTTGAACGTGGCCGATGATCCGTCGCTCAAAACGACATCCAGTTCCAGGACGTGCTCGCGGGTGGTCCCGTACTTGATGGAGTAGGAGCCGCAGGAGTTGTTGGCGATCATGCCGCCGAGCATGCACCGGTCGGTGGTGGAGGTGTCCGGCCCAAAAAGGAGGCCGTGTTCCCCGGCCGCACGGTTGAGCTGGTCGCGGATCACACCCGGCTGCACGCGGGCGGTGCGTTTTTCGGGGTCGATGCCGATGATGTGGTGCATATAGCGCGAGATATCGGCAATGATTCCATCCCCGGTGGTCTGTCCGGCCAGACTGGTGCCTGCTGCCCTCATGGTGATGGGGAGATTGTCCTGCCGTGCGCGGGCCACAATTTCGCGAAAATCGTCCTGGTTTTTCGGGAAGGTGACAGCGGTGGGGAGTTCCTGGTACAGCGAGGCATCGCTGGAATAGAGCTGGCGCGTGAGGGTATCGGAGAAAAAGGTCAGTCTGGATGACATGAGAAGTACTGTCGGCTGGATTTTGGCACGGTAAGCGGCATTATGTTGGCGGGCAGGCTGTAAACGGTTTCAATATGGAATAACGGCACTGCCTGCCTGTTTCTGTCCGCTGTAAATAACAAGACAAGATAGAAATTCAGGGAATAATTAGACAGGCGGAATACGCATTGGAGAATACCCGCCTGAGTGTATTACATGTTCTTTGGAATGGCTGCAAGAAGAGCCTGGCGAAATCAGTATCCACAGGATGAAACCGGCTGGCCGTTCTCTTTCCAGGCAGGATTTTTTTATTGCGCGGATATGGCTTCCAATACTTAGTTTTCTATATTGGGTTTTATGTATGGGAATTCTTGCGAAATGAAATGTCCATGACTGCAACCTGACACACAGGAGCATGATTAAAAACGGCATGGACATTCTATGTGACGATATGAATCCAAAGATTTTAAACACATGAAAACCGCCATGTGGGTATGCCGGTTATAAATGTCCATGGCGATTGCAAAAAACGGAAAAAATGAGTGCTACTATGGCTAACAATGATAGCGGCGACAACATGGGCCGCGTAATATTTCTGTCTGTTATTGCCGCTCTGGGCGGTTTTCTATTTGGTTACGATAGCGGAGTGATCAACGGAACGGTGGATGCGCTGCAGCTGGCATTCGATTCCGATGCCGTGGGGACCGGGTTCAATGTGGCTGCCATGCTTCTTGGCTGTGCCGTGGGTGCGTTTTTCGCCGGCAACCTGGCCGATAAATTCGGGCGCAAGCCGGTGCTTCTGGTCACGGCGGCCGCTTTCATCATCAGCGCCTGGGGATCGGGCATTAGCGCCAGTTCGGCCGAGTTTGTGACGTTCCGGATCCTTGGCGGGCTTGCTGTCGGCGCCGCGAGCATCATTGCTCCGGCGTACATTGGCGAAATCGCACCGGCCCGTTACCGGGGGGCTCTCATATCGCTGCAACAGCTGGCGATTGTGATCGGCCTCTTTTCCTCCTTTGTCAGCAATTACTACATTGCCATTGCGGCAGGCGCATCCACAGAGCCATTCTGGTTCGGTTTTGGTGCCTGGCAGTGGATGTTCTGGATGGAGATCATTCCCGCTTCCATTTTCCTGAGTGCGCTCATTTTCATACCGGAGTCGCCGCGCTACCTTGTTGCGGCCGGGAAATACGAGGTTGCCGAGGGCGTTCTGAGCCGTCTCTACAGAAACATGGACGTGAAAGCCTTGGTCGAGGATATCAGGGTCACGGTGATTCGGGAAGAGAAACCCAGTCTGAGGGATCTTGTCAACAAACGCACCAAAAATCTGCACCCGATTGTCTGGGCCGGACTTGGACTTGCTGCGCTGCAACAGTTTACGGGAATTAATGTCGTATTCTACTACGGTGCCGTACTGTGGCAGGCCGCCGGGTTCACCGAAGCAGATGCCCTGCTGACCAATGTGATCAGCGGATCGGTCAACGTTGCGTTCACCTTCCTGGCCATCTATCTGGTGGACAAAGTCGGCCGCAAGCCGTTGCTGATGGTCGGTGGTCTCGGTCAGGCCTTCATGCTGGGTGTGCTGGCGCTTGTCTTCGGTTTTGCCGCCGAAGGGGATGCCGGCCGGCTTGAGCTTACCGGAACCGAAGGTATTATCGCCCTGCTGGCGGCCAATGCCTATATCGCCTTCTTTGCAACTACGTGGGGCCCGGTTATGTGGGTGATGCTCGGGGAGATGTTCCCGAACAAATTCCGTGGGGCCGCCCTCGCGATCTGCGGCATTTCGCAATGGGGATCCAACTTCATCATCACCATGACGTTCCCGATGCTTCTTGCATCGATCGGTTTGGGTCTGTCTTATGGTATCTATGCGTTCTTCGGTGTTGTCGCGTTCCTGTTTGTGCGCAAGGTGATCAAGGAAACCAAAGGCCGTACACTTGAGGACATGTCACGCGAGCATGATGAAAGTGTCAGATGAATCCGGATTAAAGTGTAAAACAGCGCTGATGACATAACCGGGTTGCAAAAACCCGGTTATGTCTTGCTTTTCAAGGTCAGTTCATCGAGCACCTGCCAGGCATCCGGACCGTATTCGAAGAGCAGGTCCAGCAGCCCGCAACCCGGGACAAACCCCGGGAAATGCTGGCGGTATCCGGGGATGTGGAAAACAGGTGTGGCGGTATCGGTTTGAACGGCAGCGGGATTTTGAACGGCAATGGGATGGGGTCTCTGATAATGCCGGCTGTCCGGCTCTTGCCAGACGATTGTCCGGTCATCCGAAATAGCATCGTACAGGCTCTTGCCGGGAGATGGGTCCGTCCCTGTATCCATTCCGGCATCTGCCCGGGTATCCGCTCCGGGGCCCAGGTCGCTTGCCCATTGCGGGAACTTCGGGAGCTCAAGGTAGAGCCACTGCCGCTGCATCAGGTGGCGGACCGCATCCACCAGAAACCCGCAGCGGGACGCTATTTCGAAGTCGGCTCGTATTTCCGGTTCGTAGAAGTCGAAGTAGGGGCTGTTTCGGTAGTTGTACTCGAGTGCCTGCAGATGGTGGCCGGACCACGGCCGCCGGTCGTCGATGCGCACCTGGTTGATAGCCTTGCGCCGGTCCTCACGCACAAAAGGGATGGTGAGCCATTGGTGTCCGTCCGGGGTGCGGATTTTGGTCCGGTGGACCTTGCTCTTCCGGGAAAAGGGGTGGAGGTCGTCCAGGATCGCACGGTCGGCATGTACTGCGCGGGCGAGCCAGGACAGGTTGGGCGAGTAGCCGGGCAGAAGCAGGGCTGTGACCCGGGTTGGCATGTTGCACGTTTTCATTGAAAGAATATAACGTTATTCGGCCGTATCCGTGCCGCATCTTATTTCAATACCTCTTACATTTCTGTACATTCAGAAAAAAGAAATTGTAAAAAAAACAAGCCAATGAATTCAAAAGTCCGCGTTCGCTTTGCCCCGTCCCCGACAGGCCTGCTTCACATCGGTGGTCTTCGTACAGCACTCTACAACTACCTGTTTGCCCGTCACCATGGAGGCGCGTTTGTACTTCGCATTGAGGACACGGATCAGGCGCGTTACGTGCAGGAGGCAGAGCAGGACATTCTGGAGAGTCTGGCCTGGGCGGGTTTGCATCCCGATGAGGGCCCGGTCGTTATCAGCACGGATGAAAAGACATCGGATGCCGAAGCGACGGGCGGAGAGGCGAAAAAAATATCCCGGCTTGACTATGAGCCCGGTTCAGGTGAGACGCCTCACGGACCGGATGATAGCGGCAGTGGCGGCGGTGGCAATGGAAGCGCAAGCAGTGGTGACGGCAACGGCAGGGATCCGGATACAGGCCCCGCTGCATTCAAAGGCACGTTTGGTCCCTATCATCAGAGCATGCGCCGGGACCGTTATGCCATGTACGCCCAGCAGCTGGTGGATGCGGGATATGCCTATTATGCGTATGACACGGTGGACGAGATTGAAAACATGCGTGAGCGGCTGCGCTCGCCGGAGAATCCCAATCCCAAATATGATTCGAAGACCCGCATGCAGATGCGCAACAGCCTCACCCTTGGCGAGGTGGAGCTGCAGGAACTGCTGGAGGAGGGCTCGGAGTATGTGGTGCGGCTGAAAGTCCCGCAAGGTGAGACGGTGCAGTTCGAGGATATGGTCCGCGGCCCGGTTTCTTTCGAAACCGACGGGCTCGATGATCAGGTGCTGCTGAAAGCCGACGGCATGCCCACCTACCACCTGGCCAATGTGGTCGACGACCATGAAATGGAGATCACGCACGTCATCC
>SKUI01000002.1 GCA_007122185.1 Rhodothermia bacterium
ACGGCCGGACGTCCACCCGGACCGCGGGCGCAGCCTCACCCGTCCGTCACGCATCCGGTTGATGCCGACGAAACATTGCGCAGGTATTTCAGGAGGGTGCCTTTGGTGGCCTTGTAGGGCGGCGCCTTCCACTCTTTGCGACGGCTCGCAATCTCATCCTCGCTCACATCCACATCCAGTCGGTTGGTTTCGGCATCGATCGTAACCGTGTCCCCGTCGCGAACCAGGGCGATCACACCGCCTTCCTGCGCTTCGGGTGTGATATGCCCGACCACGAATCCATGCGTGCCACCCGAAAATCGTCCATCCGTAATGAGCGCCACTTGTTTGCCGAGCCCGGCGCCCATGATGGCCGATGTGACCGAGAGCATCTCCCTCATTCCGGGTCCGCCCTTCGGACCCTCATAGCGTATGATCACCACGTCGCCTGCCTTGACCCTGCCTTCGTTGATGCCCTTGAGGCACTCCTCCTCGGAATCAAACACGCGCGCGGTTCCCTGGAACCGGGTCCCCTCCTTTCCGGTAATCTTGGCCACGGCCCCCTCTTCGGCGAGGTTGCCATATAATATGGAGAGGTGTCCGGTTTTCTTGACGGGATTGGAGAGCGGGGCGATGATGGTCTGCCCCTCCTTCAGTGCGGGAAGCTCCTCCAGGTTCTGTTCGAGCGTTTTTCCGGTAACGGTAAGGCAGTCGCCGTGCAGAAACCCTTCGCGGAGCAGCAGCTTCTGCACCGCCGGCACTCCGCCGACATCGTAGAGATCCTCCATCACGTACTTTCCGCTGGGTTTCAGGTCGGCCAGGAACGGGGTCTTGCCGGATATGCGCTGGAAGTCGTCGATGGTCAGTTCCACCCCGGACGCGTGCGCCATGGCCAGCAGGTGCAGGACGGCATTGGTGGATCCGCCCAGGGCAATGACCACGGTGATCGCGTTTTCGAAGGATTTGCGCGTCAGGATCTTGTCCGGCGTGATGTCCCGTTCCAGAAGCAGCTTCATGGCTGCGCCGGCCCGACCGCACTCCTCGCGCTTGTCGTCGGAGGTAGCGGGGATGGATGAGCTGTAGGGCAGGCTGAGGCCGAGCGTCTCAATGGCCGAGGCCATGGTGTTGGCCGTGTACATGCCCCCGCAGGCACCGGCGCCCGGACACGCATTCTTCAGCACGTTATCCAGCCCCTCTTCATCGATCTGCTTTGTCACATATTGTCCCCAGGCCTCAAACGCCGATACCACATCCAGTTTCCGGCTGGACAGGCTGCCCGGACGGATGGTGCCGCCGTAGACCATGATGGAGGGCCGGTTCAGCCGGGCCATGGCCATGACCGATCCGGGCATGTTCTTGTCGCACCCGGGCAGGGCGATCACTCCGTCGTACCACTGGGCGGCCACGACCGTCTCAATGGAGTCGGCGATGATGTCGCGGGACTGCAGCGAGTACTTCATGCCGGTCGTCCCCATCGAGATACCGTCACTGACGCCGATGGTATGGAATACGAACCCGATCATGGACTCTTGCTGTACGCCGTCCCTTACCAGCGCCGCCAGTTCGTTCAGATGCATGTTGCACGGGTTGCCATCCCATCCCATGCTGGCAATGCCGATCTGGGGTTTGTCAAAATCCTCCCGCTTCAATCCCGTTGCATAAAGCATGGCCTGTGAACCGACCTGTGAACGCACCTGCGTAAGGCGCCGGCTATATTTGTTCAATGACGTCATATCTTCCATTATTACAGTTCCTATTCCCGGCGGCAGTCCCCGCAGCACGCGGGATTCAATATTTTGCCCGTCCGCACCATGCCATGCTACCACATTCACGGCTTTTTCACAACATAAAAATTGACCGGTCGCAGACGAATTTTTGATGAATATCATAAAAGAGATATGACCGATGCCGGATTAAAAACAAAACAGACATGCATGCTGCCAAAACAGTATTTATGAAATTTCAGCAGATTTTATACAAAAAGCGCTTCCAAAGCTGCTGTGATTTATGTCTCTAACCCCTCATTACCTTATTATTTTAGTATATAAATTGCTTAATGATTAATTAATAAACACAAAAAACAGCCTGTTTTGATTTTTTTTATTTTTTTCCTGCTTTTCCTGTTGACATAAGGAATAAAATCATTAGCTTTGTCAGGAAATGCAGTACGCAAGTATCGAGTACACACAGTGATGAAACGAAATCAATCAGTTGCAAAAGCACTTCTTCTTCCGGGGCCGACAGCCACGGTGGAAATGGTTCCGTCTTACATCACGGCGGGAATATCTTCCGTCACCCCTTCCTCCGTACTCAGAATTTCTCTTGTCAGCGGCATTATTATTCTAATTATTGACCTACTAATTGGCATTCTATAATACATCGCCAGAGGTCAACCCGCATCCCGTCTTTTTTTAGAATACATCGCTGAATCCGGAAACAAGGTAATGACCTCTGGGAAACCGGACTGTACACCAAAATCCCAAACCGTCATTAACCATGAATCATCCATACCTTGAAAACCATACGCAAACGCCCAGGGCATGTGTCTGTTTTTCGTATGGATATTCCATCTGACCTGCCCCAAAACAACGGAATCACACAGATGAAACACTCCGAGACAACTCCAAAGACTGCATCCTCAACGATCACAAAAACATCTGCCGTCAATGGCTCCGCCAAAGCCGCCAATGGCACCGCAACCAGGGTATCCGACGATGCCGCTGTCACGGTGAAGAAAGAGCTCAACGGCGGTGAAATTCTTATCCAGAGTCTCCTGGACCAAGGTGTCGACACCATTTTCGGTTATCCCGGTGGCGTGGTACTTGGCGTTTATGACTCGCTTTTCAAGACACCGGAACTGCGTCACATCCTGGTGCGGCACGAACAAGGCGGGACGCATATGGCCGACGGCTACGCACGAGCCACCGGCAAGCCCGGCGTAATCCTGGCTACATCGGGACCCGGTGCCACAAACACCGTCACCGGCATCACCACAGCCATGATGGACTCTATCCCGATGGTCGTGCTCACCGGGCAGGTACCATCCACCCTCATCGGCAACGATGCCTTCCAGGAAGCCGACATCATCGGCATGACCCGCCCGATCACCAAGCACAGCTTCCTGGTGACCAGGGTCGAGGACCTGGCCGACGCCATCCGCGATGCCTTCTACATTGCCACATCCGGCCGGCCCGGACCGGTGCTCATCGATCTGCCCAAAGACATGCTCTTTGCCAAGGCCGAATATGAAAAACGGACACCGCAGGTATCCATGAGAGGATATCAGCCGCAGACAAAAGGCCATTCGGAGCAAATACGCAAAGCTGCCGAGCTGATCAACGTATCCAGCAAACCCTTGCTCTACGTCGGCGGAGGCGCCGTGATGGGCGATGCCTGCAAGGAAGTTATAGAGATCGCGCGGAAATGCCGTATCCCGGTCACCACCACCCTCATGGGACTCGGTGCTTTTCCCGAAAGCGACCCGCTCTCGGTCGGAATGCTCGGAATGCACGGCACCTGGTACGCCAACATGGCCATCCAGAAATGCGATGTGCTGATTGCCGTGGGCGCACGGTTTGACGACCGCGTGACAGGCCGTGTGGACGCCTTTTCGCCCCATTCCCGCAAGATCCACATCGACATCGACCCCTCCTGCATCAACAAGAACGTGACTGTGGAAGTGCCTCTGGTCGGACATGTCAAGGAGATCCTCACCGAACTCAGCAAACAGGTTGGACAGGTGGATACGGCCGACTGGCTTTCCACCATCGACCAGTGGCGCAAAGAACATCCCCTGCGCTACGAGCCGCGCGACAATGAGATCGCCCCGCAGTTCATGATCCAGGAGATCTCCCGCGTCACCAAAGGCGAGGCGATCATCTCCACCGACGTTGGACAGCATCAGATGTGGGCGGCACAGTATTACCAGTATAACAATCCCAAGTCGTGGATCTCCTCCGGCGGACTCGGCACCATGGGCTTCGGCTTCCCGGCTGCCATTGGCGCCGCTGTGGCCCGTCCCGACCGCGACGTCTGGTGCATTGCCGGTGACGGCGGCTTCCAGATGACCTCCATGGAGCTGACCACCGCCGTGGCCTACAACATCCCGGTCAAGATTGCCATCATGAACAACGGTTATCTCGGCATGGTGCGCCAGTGGCAGGAGATGTTCTACGGCGGACGCTATTCCCACTCATTCCTGGAGGAAAGCAACCCCGATTTCGTGAAAATGGCCGAGGCCTATGGCGCGGTCGGGTTCCGGGCCGATACTGTGGATGAACTCCGCGACGTGCTGGAACAGGCGCACGCCATCAAAGACCGCCCGGTGGTCATGGACATCCGGGTAAGCAAGGAAGAGTGCGTCTACCCGATGATCCCCCCCGGCGCGGCCGTCGACGAACAGATCGACTCGCCCATCCCGGTGAAACCTGTGAAACCCGCGAAATAACCGCATGGACACCACTGCGAAACGGTACGCATCCACCCATACATCCAAACAGTAGACACAGACTCAAACACTGACACAGTTCCGAATCCCGCAACAACCATCCCCCCACCCGTACAACAGCAAAATCCAAACGATGACAGCAGCAGCCAAAAAAGAACGGAAGCACACCATTTCGATGAAGGTCAATCACAACTTCAACGCCCTGGCCCGCATTGCCGGCCTTTTTACCGGGCGCGGGTTCAATATTGACAGCATCAGCATCGGCGAGGCCGAGGAACCCACCATGGCCAGCTGCACCATCACCACCCACGGCGATGAGCGCATCATCGACCAGATCATCCTTCAGCTGGACAAGCTGGTGGATGTGGTCAGCGTCGAGGATCTGACGTTCCTGCCTCACGTGGAACGCGAACTGGCCCTGATCAAGATCGCGTCCACCAAGGAGAAACAGACCGAGATCATCCAGGTGGCCAATGTGTTCCGTGCCAAAGTCATCGATATCAGTCCCGAAAGCCTGACCATCGAGATCACCGGGCGAAAGGACAAGGTGGATGCGGCTATCGGCATGTTCGAACCGTTCGGAATCCTTCAGGTGGCGCGCACCGGATCGGTAGCCATGAAACGCGAATATCAACCCAGGGACTGACCGCCGTCCACCATTGCCCAAAACAGCTTCTATCCACCAGAATCGACTTTTTTATACAACAACACCCAACTTCACACAAACCCTAATCCAAATTTTCAACCCTGCAAAATGAAATTATATTACGACAACGATGCCGACCTCTCCGTCCTGAAGGGCAAAACCGTGGCCGTCCTGGGCTATGGCAGCCAGGGGCATGCCCATGCGCTGAATCTTCACGAAAGCGGGGTGTCGGTCATCGTCGGTCTGCGCAGCGACAGCCGTTCGCGGGAGAAAGCACAAAAAGACGGCCTCACCGTCTATGAAACCGCCGAAGCGGCCGGCAAAGCCGATATTGTTATGGTGCTCCTCCCCGATGAGAAGCAAAAGGACGTCTATGAGAAGGACATTCTTCCGAACCTGCAGCCGGGCAACATCCTGGCTTTTGCCCACGGGTTCAACATCCATTTCAACCAGATCGC
>SKUI01000164.1 GCA_007122185.1 Rhodothermia bacterium
CAATTCCACATTGTAGGCTCATAATCTTTCGTGTAATCTTATACTTTCAAAAACAAACTGCAGACAAATTTCAATCCGGGGACAGGCATTACGGATCCAACCAGTAACCATCCAACCAGTATCAAGCCAACCACAATTAATCCAAACATGTTTGGCTGATAACTTTTTTTTCCGGCAGGAGCAGGGCGCTCAGGTTTCCGTAACCACGACCGGTAAAGACGCATCCGGTATCAATAGCCATTTTTCGATCTTCTATCAGCGGTTCCCTGACAGGAGTGTGTCCGAAAATCACCGGTTTTTCCCACACCACGGCCTGGTGAACGTGACTGCGCTCCCAAAGTGCCGTGTGCGCAATGTCAGGTGAGGCGAGCTGTTCCTTGACGCTGCGCTCCGGATCAAGTCCGGCATGGATGAACAAATAGTCAGGCGTTTCGAACCACAACCGGCCTTCCGCAAGGAAATGCCTGTGGTCATCGGGGATCTGCACCGGATCTTTGACCTGATATGATTCCAGCGTCTCAAGACCGCCATTGATCATCCAGAATGTGCGCTCACCGGTCTGGATCGCATCCGACAGCATACTTTCATGATTGCCACGCAGAAAAATGCAGTTGTGGTCCAGGCCGAACTCCATGACGGCATCCACAACCCCGCGTGAGTCAGGACCGCGATCGATGTAGTCGCCAATGAATACATGTATCCGATCGCGATAGGGGCGGATTTTTGCAAGCAGCGCCTTCAGTGATTCGGCACAGCCATGAATATCGCCGATGGCAATGTACTTGCTGTTGTCAGTCCTGTATTCTCTGTTGCTGTTATCCAATCGGCAGGAAAATTCTAAGGTTTCTTTTTATTCGGCGGCCGCTTGATCCGGGGTTTTTTCGGCGGCTTCTTCTCCGGATCGCGTCCCGGACCGACCGCCTGATCCATCATCGTATCCGGATCGGTCGTATTTTCATCATCACTGGCAGCACCCTCGTCATCTTTGACCCCGGATTTTTTTTTGCGGGCGGGGAGGTCCACAAGTCCTCTGCCTTCTTTCTTCAGTTTGCCCTCGTTCTGGAGTGAGAGCACAACGGCATCCAGGATTCCGTTCACGAAGGGGCCGGATCGTGCCGTGGAGTATTTCTTGGCAATTTCGATGGCTTCATTGATGCTCACCTTGGTGGGAATATCCTCAAAGGTGAGTATTTCCGTGATGGCCATCTGGAGGATGATATGGTCCACCATGGCAAGGCGTTCAATCTCCCAGTTGGCAATGTGATCCCTGATGATCTGATCTGTTTGCTCCCGGTTGTCTGACGTGCGCAGAAACAGGCGTTCGGCAAAATCACGTCCGAATGCATCCTCGCGGAATTCAGGTTTTACTATGGTATCAAGAACATGTTCCAGGGAAAGATCGCCGACAGTAAGGGCATACATCGCCTGCATGACGGTCTCCCGGATTTTACGCCTGTTGGACATAAGAAAATTGGTAATACTGCTGTAGTGTTACAAACCTGAAAAGATAAGCATTTTTTTACTTCAGCAGCATCATCTTTTTCCGCTGCACAAACGGTCCGGCGGTGAGTTCATATATGTAGGTGCCCGATGCAAATCCCGATGCGTCGAAGGAGACGGTGTGAACACCCGGCTGGCGCTCCTCGCTGACCAGCGTCTGGACCGGCCGGCCGAGGATGTCATACACCATGAGCCGCACATGGGCCTGCTCCGGCAGCTCAAAACGGATGCGGGTGTCCGGATTGAACGGATTCGGGTAGTTCTGAGCCAGATGAAAGCGCGCAGGAAGATCGCCGGGCTCATCCACAGAAACATCCTCCACAATGGCCACCCGGGCCGTGTCGGTGGCATCTTCATAGTGCGCTACCACATAACCCTCGCTGAGAGCGTGCGCCAGGAATCCGCCGCGGCCGTAACTGGCTTCGAGTCCGCCGCCGACTTCCCAGGTGACCTCGCCCTGCGGAATTTCCAGCGGGTCGTCCCACAGGTCAAAGCCCTGCACGAAAAAATTGAAATTGTCGCCGGGTTCCACTTTCATCTCTCCCGGTTGGATACGGATGTGCCCGAACACTTCACCGTCATAGGGCTCAGAGACGGCGATCATGGCACTGGCGACGTTCCTCTGCCAGTCGGAGTCGGTAGGGCGATGCACCCACTCGTCATTGACGATCAGGGTGCTGGAGCCGCCGCCGTCCAGGTTGACGGCATTCCACGCCCCGAAATCCCTCATGATCTCGGCCATCTCCATCATATTGGCACCCCGGCTTGCCGTCTGGCGTCCGTCGACCACAACAAACCATACCCGGCTTTTGTCCTTGTTCATGCCAACCGCGGAGCGCGGATGGCGGTACATGTTGTGCTAAAACTGAAATCCTTCGACTCCTTCGAACGTTGACGGAATCCGGCCGTCGGTGATCAGGCGCGGACCGCCGCCCATGAGCTGCGCCACGTATCCGTCAATGGATTCGCTCTGCAGGTCCAGGCGCACCGTGTCGCCGACCGACACATTTTCGCGGAGAAAGGCCTTGGCATCGCCATGCCCCGAGACCACCACGTGTCCCGGCGGAATCTCCATGTCTCCAATGTGGTGCTCCTGTTTGACGACCACCAGGTCTGTAACCCCGTCGTATGTCAATTCTGTTATGGGTTCAAGCAGGATCTCGTTCCCGTACTCGTTCGTGCCGGTCGAATTGCCCCGCCAGTTGTCATACAGGACCATGAAATCCGTGGACCGCCCGATATTTCGGCCGGTGAAAGCCATGTCCAGCGTATCAACGATGATGGAACCGGTTACCTGTTCGCTGAAAGCCATGGTGACGCTGAGCGTGTCACCAATGGTCAAGGTGTCAACAAGGGTGGATGCGATCGGTCCGTGCGCCGAAAGGACATAGTGGTCACGGCCGGGTATGGTCATGGAACCCTCGCCGATCTCCATCTCTCGGGTGACAAACCGCAGCGGCTTGCCGACCTGCATCTCGTCCAGCAGTTCCAGCTCAATCTCCACACCGTTTTCATCGGTGCGGGTGTTGTTGCCGAAGTAGTGGTTGTAGAGAACGGCCCGGCCGCTGGTGCGCTGCTGGTTGACGGCGGTGATGGGAATCCGTACGCCATTGGACAATACCGCCTGTCCCGCAAAACTGAGCATGTCCACAAAGGGGATGCCTTCGGTGGTTAAGCCGAACTGGCTGCGGGAGTACGACTTGCCAATGACGTATTCGTTGTCCTTGATCATCAGGTTGCTGACATAGGTATACGGATTGGATGCATCCCTTATCCCGAAATAATCGCCATTGATGGCCCCGATGACCTGATGGTCTTCGCTATGGTAGTTCCGGGCCATGTTCTGGGTGTTGGTGAAGGCCGTCCCAAGAGTATTGTTGGAAAGGGTATTGCGGATACTGACATTGGGCCGGGCGATGTTGATCTCCAGGGCCGATATGCGGATAGGGGTGTAAATGGAAGTATCCACGATCCGTATGAAAAAGAATCCGTCAGCCACTTTCGTGCGTGTGGTGTCGGCAGCGTGGGTTGACTGCGCCTGGCTGGAAAGCATTATTGCCAGGGCAAAGAATACGGCGGAAAGAGAGTGTAGTGTAGATGGTATCGTTCTGTTCATAACAATATCACTGGTGAATGGGTCCCTGAAATAAAATGTGAGCGGAGCTACCGCTTGTTGCGGCGATGATACTGGCGATGATTACACTGTATAATACTGGAAAAACGGGAAGATTTCACTCGATATCCTCAAAAAGCGGAGAACTGAGATAGCGGTCTCCGATATCGCACGTAATGCAGACGATGAGTCCGTTCTCCAGCTCGCGGGCCAGCCTGACGGCCGCGGCAAGGCAGCCGCCACTGCTCATTCCGGCGAAAATCGCCTCCTCGCGGGCCATGCGCCGGGTCATTTCGGTGGCCTCCTTCTCGCTGACATCGATGGTGCGGTCGACGCGTTTCGGGTCGAATATCTTCGGCAGGAATTCGGGCGACCAGCGCCGTATGCCGGGGATCTGCGATCCTTCCGTGGGCTGCACGCCGACAATCTGCACCGCCGGATTCTGCTCCTTGAGATACCGCGACACGCCCATGATGGTGCCGGTGGTGCCCATGGAGGAGACGAAGTGGGTGATTTTTCCTTCCGTATCCCTCCATATCTCCGGACCGGTGGTGCGGTAATGCATCCGGTAGTTATCCGGGTTGGCAAACTGGTTGAGCTGGTAGTATTCGCCGGTGGCGGCCATCTCGTCGGCGACCGTGCGCGAGTATTCGATGGTGCCCTCCGCCTTGGTGAGAATCACTTCCGCACCGTAGGCACGCATGGTCTGGATCCGTTCCCGCGTCGAATTTTCCGGCATCACAAGCGTCATGTGCAGGTTTTTCAACCGGGCGATCATGGCCAGAGCAATGCCCGTATTCCCGCTGGTTGCCTCCACGATCTTGTCGCCCGGCTTGATGTCGCCGCGTTCCAGCGCTTCATTCAACATGCCAAATGCGGCCCGGTCCTTGACACTGCCGCCGGGGTTGCGGCCCTCCAGTTTACAGTAGATCGTTACATCCGGAGAGTCCGGGATGTGCTGCAGCCGGACGATGGGTGTGTTGCCGATAAGCTGTTCAAGGATCATAATATCAAATCAATGTTCTTCCATGTTGTGATGCTGTTCCTTCCTGGATTTGCGGTTTTCCTGGTGAGCAATGTAGGTGATACGGGACCAGGGCGGGACGCTCGAAGTGAGCCACACACTTCCGCCGATGATGCTGTGCCGGCCGATAACCGTGTCGCCGCCCAGAATGGTCGCCCCGGCATAGATTACCACGTACTCCTCAATGGTGGGGTGCCGCTTGACAGCCGCATCCTCCTTGCGAACACTCAAAGCCCCGAGTGTGACACCCTGGTAGATTTTCACATGGTCGTGGATTTTCGTGGTTTCGCCAATGACCATCCCGGTCCCGTGGTCGATGCAAAAGTGTCTGCCGATACTCGCTCCCGGGTGGATGTCGATCCCGGTGTGACTGTGAGCGTTTTCGGTGATCATGCGGGCCAGAAGCTTATACCCTTTGCCATAGAGGAAATGGGCAATCCGGTAGGATGTGACCGCATAGAATCCGGGATAGGTGCGCACGACCTCGGTCCGGCTTTTGGCCGCTGGATCCCCTTCGTATATGGCCTGCACGTCCATTTCCAGCATCTCCTTTAGTTCCGGCAGGGCCATCCAGAAATCCCTTGTCACTTCTTCCACATCGGCACTCGGGCACTCCGAGCATTTACGAAGAATCTGGCAGAACTCCTCTTTCAGTTCGTAGCTGAGTTGTTCCAGTTCATTGACAGAATGGAACCGGGTGTTGCTGAATTCGGGAAACAGGAAGCCCAGAAGCCGGTTGAAAAATGCAACGACCAGAACGGGGGAAGGGCAGCGCGCTGCCTTGCGGTGCTCCTCAAAAAGTTTTTGCAGGTATGTCTTGTCCATATGAATTCAAATATATTGATATTCCGAGAGCTTTGTGACCCGTTTTAAGCGGAACATA
>SKUI01000183.1 GCA_007122185.1 Rhodothermia bacterium
AAAAAAAGAATGGAAGAGATGATCGCCAACGTGGCTGATGATTCGATATCCGTTACGATCATCCGTCCGCCCGCCGTCTACGGACCCCGGGAAGAGCAGATATTCAGCGTCTTTCAGATGGCTTCGTGGCGGCTCTTTCCGATCATTGATGATGGCCGCAACTCCCGCGTTTCCCTTATCCATGTCCGGGATCTTGTGGACGGAATCCTGCTCGCCGCTGATGAAAAAAAGCCCGGCATCGAAACCTATTTCATCTCCAGCGAAGAACTGTATACATGGGAACAGATTCGCCAGGCTACGGCTGAGGTGTTCGGCAAAAAACTGTATGCTGTCAAAGTCTCACCGCGCCTGGTTGAAATAGCCGGGAATATTGCTGAAACAAGTGCATCATTAATTGGCCGCTATCCCGTTATAAATCGGGACAAGGCCCGGGAGCTGGGTATGCAATGGACGTGCTCGGTGGAAAAAGCCAAATCCAGGCTGGGCTTCAGACAAAAAACGGATCTCCTGAAAGGGCTTGCCGAAACCATCCATTGGTACAAGAAACACCACTGGCTTTAAGAAATCATCATATGCATTCAAAAGCACATTTACCACTTCCAGCTCGCACAGAAACCACTGACAGGGTACCGGAATCTCAGCTACACCTGGTCTTCCGCCCCCGTCTGGCCTGGCTGCAGCATACCGGCCTGATACTGACCGTTCTGTTGCTGACTCTCGTACTGAAAACATTCCCAACCCATGCGGAGGCCAGGCCCCAGCCTGTGCGAAGCCATGAATCGCTCATGGAAATCCCGGATATCATGGCCATAACGAGCAGCGAAGCCCATTTGTATGTACTTTCCAGTCGGGAAGGGCTCGTGGTTTTCAGAACCGGAATGGACGAACCTCAATGGCTCTATTCCTCATCCGGCCTTGCGAACCGCGGTGACCGTTTCGTCACCGACATCCGGTTCTCCTACTTGTTCGGGCGCGACGGCAGACTTACCGTCATCGAACCAACTTCCGTGCTGGGCGTTTACTCATCCACTCGGCTTGCCGGCGATCCGAATGATCTGGTCCGGCTGGGCAACGATCTTTTCCTGGCCGACGGAGAAGCCGGTCTGCTCAGGATTTCACTGGAAACACCGGAATCGGTGGATCAGAATCCCGAAACCGTTTTTTCGCACAACAGACCCGTTCTCTCACTTGCGCGTATCTCAAGCCAGCTTTTTGCCCTCGACGATCAGGCCCGGCTTTTCGTTTTTGAATTTGACGACGGATCACTCTCACAAAGCGGCAATTTCCAGCTTCCCCGCGGCTCCGCGCAATTGCATGCACCCGGCAACCGGCTCTACATGTCCACAGAAAATGGCGCCGTGTACCGCATCCGCTCCGATGGCCGCTCAGACGAACTGTTCCGCATCAGCGAAGCAGTCAGAGACCTGAAACATTGGAACGACAATTACCTTATCCGCGGTGAAAGCAACCGCATCTGGATTGCCCGCCAGGGACTGCGTCCCACCCTGTTCCGTGAGGATCCATCCGCCGGCAATCATATCACCGTTTTCAAGGACCAGCTCTGGATCAGCGAGTACCGGCAGCTTGGCCGCTGGGTGGACGCCGGCCACATAGCCACCATGCAACCAGACCCGGATACTGCCGACCCCGACACCCCTTCGGTCACCCGTCCCGGGCGCCCTGCCGATGAGCCGCTGCGCGTTTCCAGCATCGAAAATCAGATTATTCCCTATCCCCGTCCCCTGCTCATGTCGCTGTCACTCGACAGCGCCCATGACATCAGCACTGTCTCTTTCCAGCAGCGATCGCGAATTGATGGCATTCATATACGTGGTCACGGTCTCTACTGGCAGCCATCATCCGCGGACATCGGCACCCACGAAATATCCATCATAGCCAGCGCGCCGGATGGACAGGCCGACAGCACCTCGTTTACCGTTACGGTTCGCCCGTTCAACAACCCGCCGCGTTTTTCCCCTGTCCGTACCCTTTCGATCCCGGTGGATGAAGAGTTCACCATACCGATCCGGGCCACCGATCCCGATGGCAGTGACGCCAGCCTGATCCGTTACATTGGCGTGGATCTGCCCGATGGCGCCTCTCTTGACGAGCAGAGCGGACGGTTCCGCTGGACCCCGACGCGCCGCCAGACCGGCGAACACGAATTCCAGGTCATAGCCACCGATCAATTCGGTGCGGCATCCTCCATGAATGTGACCGTACAGGTAATTGACTTGAGCCGTGGCGAGTGACGCTGACCGCAAACTGCTGCTGGACTGGTACCGGCGCGTGAGACGCGACCTGCCCTGGCGACGTGTCCGCGACCCGTACCGCATCTGGATCTCCGAGATCATGCTGCAGCAGACGCGGGTGGATCAGGCCCTGCCCTATTACGAACGGTTCACCACGCGCTTTCCGGATGTCATATCGCTGGCAGGGGCCGACCTAGACGATGTGCTGCGACTCTGGGAAGGCCTCGGATACTATTCGCGCGCACGAAATATGCACAAGGCCGCCAAACAGATCGTTGAAGTGCACAATGGGCAGTTCCCTGGTACCTATGATGAGGTTATCTCACTGCAGGGAATCGGTCCCTACACCGCAGCCGCCATCATGAGCATTGCCTTCGGGGAACCCTGGCCTGTCGTGGATGGCAATGTGATCCGTGTCATCAGCCGGCTTTACGGCATCGGGGAAGATGTGCGACTGACCCTGACGCAAAAAGAGATCGCGCGGCACGCTGCTGTACTGCTGGACCGTTCCTCTCCGGGCGACTTCAACCAGGCCATGATGGAACTGGGTGCCACCGTATGCACACCGAAAGCCCCGTCCTGTACTTCCTGCCCGTTTCAGCTTCGTTGCCATGCGCACAGAAATGGTGCAACCGGTCAGTATCCCTGCAAACCGCCTGCCAAAAAGCGCCCTCATCATCAGATAGCCGTGGGGGTGGTACGGGATGAGCGGGGACGCTTGCTCATCGCCCGCCGGCCCGATAGCGCCATGCTGGGTGGACTCTGGGAATTTCCCGGCGGCAAACAGGAAGATGGTGAATCTCTGCCGGATACCGTCCGGCGTGAACTGCGTGAGGAACTTGGTGTGGAGGCGGGAGTGGATCAGATGCCATTCCAGTCCGTACGCCACGCCTACAGCCATTTCACCATTACTCTTCACGCTTTCCATGCCACACTGGAGCATGGCTCCGCCCCGCCTGTGGCACAAAACGGTGAACCGATACGATGGGTGGCTGCGGAGGAGCTTGTGGACTACGCCTTCCCCAAAGCCAATCGTAAAATTACCGAAACGCTTTTACGTACCGGCAAATGACAGCCGAAGGAAATTGAAAATGGCAGAAATCCATGACCAGGAACGAAAATAATTACCGGCAATGAGCCGGACATGAAAGGCACGGACACACCAATGAAACGAAAACCGAAGCCAACTTTCAGGCGTAAAAAAACGGCAACTGTGTCTGGAAGGTCGAAAAAAACCCACCAGGACCCAAGTGCCGGCAGTATGTCTTTGCCGATCCCTGATGATCAGCTTCCATCGCTGCGGCGGTTTCTTGATCCGGTCGTCCGGCTGGTGGAAGAGCCCGGTTATATCGCTTCCGATCCCGTCGCTTTCATGTACCGGTATGAAGGCACGGAAGACCGCAACCTTGCCGGATTCCTGGCTGCGCTTATGGCCTGGGGACGCCGCGATATTGTGATGGTCAAAGTCGGCAATCTTCTCGAACGCTTCGATACGAATCCGGCCGACTTCATCGGCAACCTGAGTGCCCGCGATGAACAGCGTCTGGATGGCTTCCGGCACCGTACTTTCACCGCTGACGATGTCCGCTGGCTCCTCCGGGCTCTCTCACGCATCCTTCTGCAGCACGGCAGTTTTGAGCAATTCTGGTTGCAGTGCTACAGTAAGGCCTGTTCTGCCTCCGCCAATGTGAATACTATCCAAGCCAATTCGGATATTGCAGGGCTTTTCAGCGAGTTCCACGACCGGTTCTTCGAACTTATTCCGGACGCACCTGTCAGGGTCCGGAAACACCTTGCAACGCCGGTAAAAAACAGCTCCTGCAAACGACTCTGGCTCTATCTGCGCTGGACGCTGCGAACGGACAGTTGCGTCGACCCCGGCACCATGTCATTCATGCCGGCTTCGGAGCTCATGATCCCGCTGGATGTGCATGTGGCCCGCTATTCCCGACTGTTCGGACTTCTGACACGCCAGGCCAACGACTGGAAAGCTGTCACGGAGCTGACCGGCCGGCTTCGCCTGATGGACCCGGCCGACCCCGCCAAGTACGATTATGCGCTGTTCGGGCTGGGGATCCGCGACATCGCCATCCCCGGGGAGTTTATCATCAATCCATCCGGGTGAGTTTCCTGCATGGACCTCCACCGCCTCATCACCGATTGTCAATACCGATTGTCGTCACCGGTTGTCATCACCGATAGGGGCACGGAACAGCTTCGGGAAAAAACCTCACTCAACCAGCATGTCGCTGTATGATTCGGCGACCATGTCATCTTCCGTAATGCCGAAGAGGGAGATATAGTGATCACACTGCCGGCGCAGCTCCTCCGGACCGATGGATCCGTCCGTGTCAATCGCTTCGATTTCCACAAATTCGCCGAGCGCATCCACCGAATCGATATGGAATTTTACGTTGCCCAGGAAATAGATCTCCCTTTGTTTGTCGACCACCACCAGCACTTCAAGGGCATCGGACAGTATCTTTTTCAGGGGATGGACGGATGATGAATCGGCTGCCTCCACCGGTTTGCACGCAAACAAGGTGATACGCGATTCTCTGGGGCCGCCTTCATTGCTGCGCTCATAGTGAATCAGATTGTTTTCGATACGGCCTTCGCGCAATTTCAGCCGTCCGTTCGGAACCCGGAAATAGGTGTCGACCTGGTGATCCATCCCCCTGAAATCGGCTCCAAGAGCGGTGATGATCCGGCGAATCTCACCTTGTCTGGCAGAACGGGCTTTTATTTCAATATTTCTAATGGACATGGTTCTTGTAGTGTATAAATGAGCGGACGATGGAATATGTTCGTTTGACGGGTCGGTGCTGGTGATCACATTGGTGCCGTTTCACTCTTTTGCCATGACCTCTACCAACGCCGAATCAAATCGTGCCTGAAGCTCTTCGAGTCTGGATGTGGCCTCTGTCCAGTTGTTCCAGCTGCGCGCCAGGCGGCGTTCCAGGTCGCCGTGGTTTTTAAGTTTGGCCTGGGCGTCACCGGATTCATAGAAGGCAGGGTCTGCCAGCTGCTGTTCGATTTCAAATTTTTCTTTCTCCATCCGGTCAATCTCTCTCTCCAGCTTTGCCAGCTTCTCCTTCAGCGGTTTCATTTCCCCGCTGAACCGGTTTCGCAGTTCGGCCTCCGCCCGTTTTACCTCCCTGGATTTGGGTCCGCTGCCCGCGCTGTTGGAAGCAGGGACCGCTTGCCTCGAAGCGTTTGCCGCAGCTTTGTTGACACCACTGG
>SKUI01000120.1 GCA_007122185.1 Rhodothermia bacterium
ACAACGCGGTGACAGGGCAGCATGGCCCGGTCTCCTTCCAGTGTCTTGTTGAGCGCCCAGCCCACCATACGCGCACTTCCGCCTGTACCAAGGCGCCTGGCAATGGCTCCGTATGTGGTCACCTTGCCTTTCGGGATACGGGCAACCACGTCATAGACCCGTTCAAAAAAATCCTGCTCTTCTGGTGCGCCGGATGTCCCGCCGGTACTTCTCATAACCTATGTATGCAATTGTTGATGTTGCGTTTTTTTATGTTTTCAGGCACCGGAAAACCGTTTCATCATCTCATCATCGGCGGCATTGTTCCTGTTTTCCAGGGTTTGCGCCAGTTCCAGTGTCGCCTTGCCAAGAACACGATACAGATGTTCCCACTTCGGGGAGTCTGCCAGCAGCTGCAGATGGCGGTCGACGGTACCGGTGTCACCGCGCAATACCGGACCGGTGAGCACTTCGGCCGGTGAATGGCCAAGCAAACCATCGAGTGCCTGCCTGATCATGGGTCCAAACAGGTCGCGGGCCCGCACTTCAAGTCCATTATCATCCAGCAGATCCTGTGATGCCGCAAAAAGCGGCGCCATGTAATTGCAGACATAGACCGCCGCCAGGTGAATTGCGGTTTTTTGCCTGCTGTCCACCATCAGCGGCCGGCCTCCAATGGCCTGGACCACCTTTTTCAGCGGCACACACAGCCCCGGGTCGCCCTGAAGCGTGACAAAACACTGGTTGAAGGCGGAATCGCGGTTCCTGCTGGTGAACGTCTGAACCGGATGCATGGAAGCAATCCCAGTGCCGTCAGGTGCCAGCGGCAGCAGGACATCCGCCGGAGTGGCACCGGAAGTGTGCACCCAGCCCGGACCGTCCTTCACCACGCCCATCTTTTTTGCAAAGGCAGCGATCTGATCATCCGGCAGGCATAGAAAGACCACATCTCCGAGATCTGCCGGGCGGGCCGGAAACGTACCGAATATTTCCGTGTCCGTGAGAGACGCAATGCGCTCACAGGATCCCAACGACCGGTTGTACAGGCTCCGGATCAGATATCCCTTGCTGTGCATACGCAGGGCCAGTGAGGATCCGAGCCGTCCTGTTCCAATGATAGTGAACCCGCGCGGGAATTGCTGTCTGCTCGACTCAAAAGGTGTCATGGCATCAGGAGTGAATGGGTGGGTGGATGGCTGATGGTCTGGATGGCTGGTTGGCTGGTTGGCTGATTGTCTGGATGGCTGGATGGATAAGTGAAACGGGCAGTGCCTGGCAGGCGACCGGCGATCAACGGTCGGGAAAACCGGCCTGGCCCGCCAGCAGATTCTGATCCGGATCCCGTGCCTGTTCCCTGAAAAAACGTATTTCCCTTTCCCGTTCCCGGGCGGTCCTCAATCCTGCAAGAAATATTCCGGCACCCTTGATCTGCGATTCTCCGCTGTAGATCAGGTTGAGCAGGCGGGTATCATTCTTTTCACTGATCACATGTTGCAGCGTCTGGAACATATCCTGATACCGACCCGGCAGTTCACAGCAAAAAATGGTCAGGGCATTTTTAAACGGCAGGATTTCCTTCAGGACAAACGTCAGTTCCTGCACCAGCGGCGGTGATTCGTCCAGCATCTGCAGGCCAAGAACGGCAATATCCTTTTGCACCAGCTGCAGCATGGAGACATGGTCAAAGAAACCAAGGTGGCTGAAATCGGCCTTATCGCGAATGAAAAAATCATCCTCCTCGTCACAAAAATCATCACGCAGCCGCTCCTCCATGCGCAGAGTGCCGTATTCCGTCTTCACCGTGTTGCCCGGCAGCGCCGGCAACTTGCGGTGTGACTCAAACTGGTCCTGCTCAACGATGACGGCGACCTCATAGCTGGTATTCTGGATCTGCCGATAGATATAGGTGAATTCATCAACATTCTGTTCGGTCAGCTTTGGTGGAAGGAAGATCATGCGGATACCGTCCTGCCCGCCGTAAGCCTGCGTGTTGATCCGGTCAAGAAGCTCCTCCCGGCTGAATGGCAATGTGCGTTTGCACTGCAGATCGTCCTGTATCATGTAGTTATCCCCTGGCTGCTTAAATTATTATCTTTTGGATGTGGTTATGTGTTTCTGGATGCTATTTATGCTCTGTTGGTTTCGGTTATCTCCTGGTGGATGCGGTTTCCAGTAGCCACCGCGATCCAGTGATCCCGAAACAGAAACGAGGAAACGGGAATGGAAAAGGAAAAATCACCCGGTTCCATGAATGCCGCAAACTGGTGTTCCCCCATGATTTCCAACCGGATCTTGTTCATCGCCATCCTCAATCCGGTACCCATGAATTTCAGCGCGGCCTCTTTGATAGTCCACATGCGGATGCAGCACAAATCGTCAGGCAGCCCGGATGGCTCACCGGGATGTCGGATGCGTTCGAAAAGGCGCGGATGCACCCGGCGCTTGTCGGGTTCTACATCGATGCCGATCTCACCGCCCACGTGCAATCCACACAGCAGCATGCTGCGGCAATGCGAAATACTGACACCGATGGTGCGATCGCCGACCACGCCATACGGTTTGCCGGTCTCATGTTTCCGGAGTTCAAAAAGGTCGCCATCCAGTCCCTGATGAACCGCAAGCTCTTTCAGCATGGACAGGACGGCATCCTCCTTCCGGCGGTCATCGGCCTTCAGCCAGCATCCATCCGGAAAAGATACGGGAGCGTATGTATTCACCATCCATTGCAACGATGCACCTCGGTTGTTCCTGGCAGGTTCCTGTTCCATCATGGAATATACGAAAACTGTGGTCAGCATGTCACCCGGGTGCGGATCCGGCCGTGGTCCGGCGCGAATTAATCCCGATAACTTTCTGTTCAATTCCGTAATTTTAGCGATTGTCCGAAAAGTGGATTGCCAGGGAAATCAGCGCGTTTCCACATACCGCATTTCACTGCGCCAATTCGATCGGCAGCCTGCAGCAGCACCGCCGGATTGGGCGCGCCGGATTGGGCAAAACAAACCACATACCATACGCATTACAAAACAACCGCCAATTGCACATGAAGGAAACCGAACCCAGCCTGACCGAACAGGCACGTTTTCGCCGCGAAAAACTGGAAGAGATCCGGGGGATGGGGCTGGACCCCTATCCCTACGAATTCGATACCGACCACCACGCCGAGGAGATCCGCCGGAAACCGGAACTGCTTGAGGGTGAGGAGTCGGAGCGGAAACGTGTGCGCCTGGCGGGACGTATCATGACCCGGCGCATTATGGGCAAGGCGGCTTTTTTTAATCTGCAGGACCAGTCCGGAACCATCCAGGTCTATATCCGCCGCGATGATGTAGGCGTAGAAACCTACAATACGCTGTTCAAGAAACTGATCGACCTGGGCGATATCGTCGGGGTGAGCGGATTCGTGTTCACAACCCGCACCGGCGAGCTGACCGTCCACGCCGAGGAGTTCGTACTGCTCACAAAAACACTTCGTCCGCTGCCGGTGGCCAAGGAGGTCGAGGACGAGCAGGGCAACAAGGTGATTTATGACGCCTTCGCCGACAAGGAGCACCGCTACCGCCAGCGGTACCTGGACCTGATCGTCAACCCCGAAGTGCGCGAGGTGTTCCTCAAGCGCAGCCGCATGATCCAGGCCATGCGCGACTACATGACCGGCATGGGATACCTTGAAGTCGAGACGCCCATCCTCCAGCCCATTTACGGCGGGGCGGCGGCGCGTCCCTTCGAGACGCACCACAACACGCTGGACATGAAACTCTACCTGCGCATTGCCAACGAGCTTTACCTCAAACGGCTCATCATCGGCGGATTTGAGGGCGTATTCGAATTCGGCAAGGATTTCCGCAACGAAGGCATGAGCCGGTTCCACAACCCGGAGTTCACACAGGTAGAGCTCTACGTGGCCTACAAGGACTACGAGTGGATGATGGGCTTCGTGGAGCAGATGATCGAGCACGTGGTCACCACCATCCACGGAACCACCAAAATCCGGGTCGGCGAGCACGAAATCGACTTCAAGACACCCTGGCGCCGTGTGCCGATGCTCGAAGCGATTGCCGAGGAGACGGGCAGGGACCTGTCGGCCATGAGCGGGGACGAGATCCGCCAGACCGCCCGTGACCTGGGCGTGCCGGTGGACAAAACCATGGGTAAGGGCAAGCTCATCGACGAGATCTTCGGCGAATGTGTCGAAGACAAGCTCATCCAGCCGACCTTCATCACCGACTACCCGATCGAAATGAGTCCGCTCGCCAAAAAACACCGCTCCAAAGAGGGGCTTGTCGAGCGTTTCGAGCTGATCTGCAACGGCAAGGAGCTGTGCAACGCGTTTTCCGAGCTCAACGACCCGGTGGACCAGCGCCGGCGGCTTGAGGAGCAGGCCCGGCTGCGTTCGGCCGGCGACGAGGAGGCGATGGTCGTCGACGACGACTTCCTCAAGGCCCTCGAATACGGCATGCCCCCCACGGCCGGCCTCGGTATCGGCATCGACCGGTTTGCAATGATCCTCACCAACCAGGAATCCATCCGCGATGTGCTCTTTTTCCCGCATATGAGACCGGAATGACACGTTAGTTCCCTATGAACTTCACATGGTTTCTCGCATACCGGTACTTCCGCGGCCGCACCACCGGCAGCGCATTCCTGTCCTTCATCAAGATCATGGCCGTGGCCGGTGTGGCCATCGGCGCAGCGGGACTGCTGATCGCCCTTTCGATCGTCCACGGGTTCAAATCGGTCATCCAGGAGAAGATCCTCGGGTATGGCACTCACATATCCATCATGACCTTCACCGAGGATCCGCTCTACCGCGGCGATACGCTCACCGTCTACCTGCATACCCTTACCGGGGTGGATGCGGCCCAGCCGGTCATCCAGTCGCAGGCCATGGTGCAGACACGCGACTTTGTGGAGGGCAGTTTTGTCAAGGGGGTGGATACGGACGGCGACCTGTCGAACATCCGGCAGTACATCCGCGAAGGGGAATATTTTCTGGGCAGGAATGAGGACGGCCTGCCAGGAGCGGTCATCGGTGCCCGGCTGGCCCGCAACCTGAACGCCGGGCCCGGCAGTGTGCTCACCATTTACGCGATCCGCGGCATGCCCACCCCGCTCAACCTGCCGCAGATACGGCAGTTCCACGTGTCCGGGATCTATCACACCGGTATTGACCAGTTCGACGATGTGCTGGTTCTGGTGGACCGGCAGTATGCCCGCGAACTGTTCGAGATCCCTTCGCCCCGGGCCACACAGGTCGAAGTGCGCGTGGCCGATCTGGAAGAGCTGCAGCAGGTGCAGCTGATGCTTGACGACCTGTTGCCCTTCCCCTACTACACCGAAAGCATCTACCAGCGCTACCGCAACATCTTTGCCTGGATCAA
>SKUI01000038.1 GCA_007122185.1 Rhodothermia bacterium
TCCATAAACTAAGGACGAGGTAGCCTTGAGTAAAAGCAACGCCATCCAAACGCATACCGGACGCATATCCTTCGCTCGCACCCTGCACATATTAGACTACCCCGATTTTCTCGATGTCCAGATTGAATCATTCCGTCGTTTTACGCAATGGGACATTGACCCCGAAGATCGGGAAGAAACAGGACTGCAGAAAATCTTTTTGGAGCATTTCCCGATTCAGGACACACGGGAACAAAGTATTCTGGAGTTTATCTACTATTCCGTGGATACACCCAAATACTCGATAGAAGAGTGCCAGGAGCGGGGACTGACCTATGCGCTTCCCCTGAAAGCAAAACTGCGCCTCTCATCATCCGATCCCGGTGATGATGCCAGTGAAACCATCGAGCAGGAGGTCTTCTTGGGAGACCTGCCCTGGATGACTGAAAGCGGAACCTTTATCATCAACGGTTCGGAGCGGGTCATTGTAAGCCAGCTGCACCGCTCCCCCGGTGTGTTTTTCGGTCAGTCGCTGCATCCCAACGGGAGTCAGCTCTATTCCGCCCGGGTTATCCCGTTCAAGGGTTCCTGGATCGAACTCACGACCGATATCCGCGATGTCCTGTGGGCCTACATCGACAGAAAGAAGAAACTCCCCGTAACCACGCTGCTTCGCGCCCTCGGATTTTCCACGGACTATGAAATCCTGAGCATTTTCGATCTGTCGGATGAGATCAGCATCAAAACAGCCAAATCTTTCAAGAATGTTGTGGGCAGGAAACTGGCTACCGATATTGTGGAACAAGTGGTCGAAGAGGTGGTTGATGATGAGACCGGCGAAGTTACCGAGGCAAAACGCAGGAACATCCTCTTCCCGCGTGATCATGAGATCACCGATGAGGATTTCCAGACATTCAAGAATGCCGGTATAACCAGCATCCATGTGCTCAAATCGGGGGATGAAGACCATGAGGAGTCCGTAATCCTCAACACCCTTCGCAAAGATACCAGCCACGACGAAGAAAGCGCTCTGGCCGAGGTGTACCGCCAGATCCGATCCGGTGATATGCCGGATATGGAGACGGCCCGCTCTGTACTGGACCGCCTCTTCTTCAGCGACAAGCGCTATGACCTTGGCGAAGTGGGACGTTACCGCCTCAACAAGCGGCTTCGCCTGGATGAGTCACTTGATCTGCAGGTATTGACCAAAAGTGATATCATTGCGATTATCAAGGAGCTGATCCGTCTGAAGGATTTGAAATCCCAGGTGGATGATATCGATCACCTCAGCAACAGGAGGGTCCGTACCGTTGGCGAACAGCTTGCCCAGCAATTCGGGCTCGGACTGGCGCGCATGACCCGTACCATCCGTGAACGGATGAATTCCCGTGATGCGGAGCAGTTCACACCACAGGATCTGGTCAACGCACGGACTATTTCCAGCGTGATAAATACCTTCTTTGGAACGAACCAGCTTTCCCAGTTCATGGACCAGACCAATCCGCTGGCCGAACTGACCCACAAGCGCCGGATGTCGGCACTCGGTCCGGGCGGTCTGACTAGAGAGCGTGCCGGATTTGAGGTGCGCGACGTGCACTATACGCACTATGGCCGCCTGTGTCCCATCGAGACGCCGGAAGGTCCCAACATCGGGCTGATCTCCTCGCTGTGCGTGCATGCCAAGGTCAACGATTTCGGATTTATCGAAACACCTTACCGCAAGGTGGAAAAAGAGACCGTGTCCAAGAAAATCGAGTATCTTGCAGCCGAGCAGGAGGACGAAACCGTTATTGCCCAGGCCAACGCGCCGCTCTCCAAGGACAGCAAGTTTGAGAATGAGCTGATTTTCTCCCGGTTCCGGGACAGCAATGTCGGGCTCGCCTCGCCGGATGAAGTGCGGTACATGGATATCTCCCCCAACCAGATCGTATCGGTTGCTGCGGGAATGGTGCCGTTTATCGAGCATGATGATGCCAACAGGGCGCTCATGGGATCGAACATGCAGCGCCAGGCCGTGCCGCTGCTCAGGCCCGAAGCGCCGATCGTGGGTACGGGGCTCGAATATCGTGCTGCCCGTGACTCCCGTGCGCTCATTGTAGCAGAAGGCAGCGGTGAGGTGGTCTATGTCAGTGCCACCGAGGTGCATGTCCGCTACGATCGTGACGAGCTGGAATCACTCGCACACTTTGATGACGGTACCAAACGGTACACGCTCAGAAAATTTGAACGCACCAACCAGGATACCACATCCAATCAGCGCCCGATCGTCAGGGTCGGTGACAAGGTGGTCGAAGGACAACCGATCGCTGACGGATGCGCTACCCAGGATGGTGAACTTGCTCTCGGGCGCAACCTGCTGGTTGCCTTCATGCCCTGGAGGGGATACAACTTTGAAGATGCCATTGTCGTCAGCGAGCGCGTGGTTTCCGAGGATATCTACACATCCATCCACGTCCAGGAGTTTGAGCAGCAGGTGCGTGACACCAAGCGTGGCGAAGAGGAGCTCACACGGGAGATCCCGAATGTGAGTGAAGAGGCGACCCGCAACCTGGATGAGAACGGAATCATCCGTGTGGGTGCCAAGATCAAGCCGGGCGACATTATCGTCGGAAAGATCACACCGAAAGGCGAGACGGATCCGACCCCGGAAGAAAAACTGCTCCGTGCCATCTTTGGCGACAAGGCCGGTGATGTAAAAGACGCTTCGCTGAAGACGCCTCCCGGAGTTTCGGGCGTCGTCATCGACACCAAGCTTTTCAGCCGCAAGAAAGATGAGCAGCTCTCCCGCAAAGAAGAGAAAGAACTAGTTGAGCGGGAAAACGAACTTTATCGCGAGCAGCTCGACAAGCTGAACGGACAGTGGGCCGATCGGATGTACAAGCTACTCAAGGATAAAACCTCACCGGGCGTGGTCGACCACCTCGGGACCGAGGTCATTCCAAAGGGTGAAAAATACCGCAAGCAGACCTTCGAAGGGCTTAATCCCCTGCTACTGAAAGCCCGGCAGGCCTGGTGCCAGGACGACAAGGTCAACGAGCATATCGTGACCCTGCTTCACAACTGCCGGAATCTGCGGCGTCAGTACGAAACAAATCTGAAACGCAGGAAATACTCCATACAGGTCGGCGACGAGCTGCCCCCGGGTATCGTGCAGAAGGCCAAGGTCTATGTGGCCAAAAAGCGCAAGCTCGGAGTGGGCGACAAAATGGCCGGCCGCCACGGCAACAAAGGTGTTGTGGCCAAAGTGGTCCCGGCAGAAGATATGCCGTTCCTTGAGGATGGAACACCGGTGGACATCGTACTGAACCCGCTGGGCGTACCGTCACGGATGAACCTTGGACAGATTTACGAAACAATCCTGGGTTGGGCCGGACAAAAACTGGGAGTCACATTTGCGACCCCGACGTTTGACGGTGCCACTTACGATGACATCCAGGGTTGGTTGGAAAAAGCCGGTTTGCCGAAAGATGCTCGTACCTATCTGTATGACGGACAGTCCGGCGAACGGTTCCAGCAAATGACCACGGTAGGCTTTATCTATATGCTCAAGCTGAATCACCTTATTGAGGATAAGATCCATGCCCGTTCTATTGGGCCATACTCACTTATCACGCAGCAGCCGTTGGGCGGTAAAGCCCAGTTTGGCGGTCAGCGTCTCGGAGAGATGGAGGTTTGGGCCTTGTATGCCTACGGTGCATCCAACATCCTGAAAGAAATGCTCACTGTAAAAAGTGATGATGTGAAAGGTCGCTCGAAAGTCTACGAGGCCATCGTGAAAGGTGAAAACCTGCCGGACGGAACCACTCCGGAGTCGTTCAACGTGCTTGTAAGAGAGCTTCAGGGTCTTGGACTCGAAGTCAGCATAGATTAGGACAGGCCGTTTTTCACCGTAAGCGAACAGTTTAACTTTTTCAAACATTTAACGGAGGTACTTCCTTGCCGTTTACCAAAAGCGAATCAGTCACAAAAGATTTCAGGCATATTCGTGTTTCCCTTGCATCGGCCGAATCGATCCTTTCCCGGTCGAACGGGGAGGTGCTGAATCCTGAAACAATCAACTACCGTACGTTCAAGCCGGAAAAGGACGGTTTGTTCTGCGAAAAAATCTTTGGTCCGGTCAAAGACTGGGAATGCCACTGCGGTAAATACAAGAGGATCCGCTACAAGGGGATCATCTGCGACCGCTGTGGCGTTGAAGTCACCCGTAAGGCCGTACGCCGGGAACGCATGGGGCATATCACCCTTTGTGTGCCGGTTGTGCATATCTGGTACTTCAAATCCATGCCCAACAAGATTGCCTATCTGCTGGGGCTCTCATCAAAGAATCTCGAGAAGATTGTCTATTACGAGAACTTTGTGATCGTCAAGCCCGGTCTGGCACGTGATCTTGGATACAAACTGGGTGACATGATCTCTGAAGAGGAGTATTATGACATCGCGGGACAGCTGCCGGAAGATCATCGCTCCCTGGAGGATGATGACCCGGACAAGTTTGTGGTCAAGATGGGGGCAGAAGCCATTGAGGCGCTTCTTGCCAACATTGATCTGGACAAATCCGCCTATAAATACCGCGAGGCTGTGAAGAATGAAACCTCGGCCATGCGGAAGAAGAAATTCCTGAAGCGTCTCCAGGTCATCGAGTCGTTCCGGACCGCTAACAAATCGCGTGAAAACCGGCCGGAATGGATGGTCATGCAAGTCATTCCGGTGATACCGCCGGAACTGCGTCCGCTCGTTCCGCTGGAAGGTGGTCGTTTTGCCACCTCCGACCTGAACGACCTGTACCGCCGGGTGATCATCCGCAACAACCGCCTCAAGCGCCTGATCGATATCAAGGCGCCGGACGTTATCCTGCGCAACGAGAAGCGCATGCTCCAGGAGGCCGTTGACTCGCTGTTCGACAACTCCCGGAAAATGAACGCGGTCCGCAGCAATAACCGTCCGCTCAAGTCACTGAGTGACATGCTGAAAGGCAAGAGCGGCCGCTTCCGTCAGAACCTGCTTGGCAAGCGCGTTGACTACTCCGGACGTTCCGTGATCGTGGTCGGCCCCGAGCTGAAGCTGCATGAATGCGGTCTGCCCAAGGAGATGGCGGTGGAGCTCTACAAGCCGTTTATCATCCGCCGGCTCATTGAGCGCGGGTATGTCAAGACGGTCAAGAGCGCCAAGAAAGTGGTGGACCGTCGCGATGATGTGGTCTGGGATGTGCTCGAAAAGGTAATCGATGGACATCCGGTATTGCTGAACCGCGCACCGACGCTTCACCGCCTCGGTATCCAGGCGTATCAGCCGGTACTCATTGAAGACAAGGCCATCCGCTTGCATCCGCTTTCCTGTACCGCTTTCAACGCCGACTTTGACGGTGACCAGA
>SKUI01000222.1 GCA_007122185.1 Rhodothermia bacterium
AGCACCAGAAACGGTATTCTTTCAGCGCCGGCCGCACTCCGGAGGGATGGCAGGAGCACATTGCCGTCATGAAGGAGTTTGCGCAGCGCCGGCCCGGGTACCTGAGGTCTTATATGATGGAGCATTTTGATATTGCGGATACGGTCCGGCTGGAGCTGAGAGTGTCCGATACCAGGGGCGGACATGTCAAGGCTGGCGGGATCCCCATCCACAAGAATACCCCCGGAGTGCCTGAGGATCATTCCCGCTGGACCGGCACCTGGTTTCACGGTGTGCCGGTAACCCTGAAGGCGGTTCCGGAAGAGGGCTGGTTGTTTCTGGAGTGGCGGGATGAGTCCGGCCAGACGTTTGATTTCAACGAAATATCGGTGCAGAAGCCGGCCGAATCCGACGAAATATCGGAGCAGGACCCGGTCCATCCCGGCGAAATATCGTTTGTTTGGATTCCGGAAGGTGACCTCGCCATTACAGCCGTGTTTGAGCAGGATGTGGTTACCCATGCGGACCCGGACGACCAGCAGCCCGCGCGATTCCGGTTGCACCAGAACTATCCCAATCCGTTCAACAATCAGACCACGATATCGTACGAGTTGCCGGAAAGGGCAGCCGTGACCATTGAAATCCATAGCGTTACCGGACGGCTGGTCAAAAGAGTCGACAAAGGGCTGAGGGAACCCGGCAGCCATTCCATGCGCCTGGATACCCGGGGAATGGCAAGCGGTGTGTATCTGTACCGCATGCTGATCATGTCGCAGCCGGAAAGCGGATCGCAGTCGAATATCGGACCGGAATCCATGGCGGGACAGGAATCGCCTGCCAGAACGGGCTCGCCGACAGGCCCGGGTTCCGGTGCGTCCGTGGCGGTCCCTCCCAAAAAAATGATCCTGATACGCTGAAGCCAATGCTAACCGTTCTACAAAAGCAGCATGAGCAGAAAGTTTCTGCCCGCAGCTTTCTTCAGCAACTGTTGCAGCGCTCGTTGCGGCTGGCCATTAGCTCTTGCTGGCCATTAGTTTTTGCTGGTCATTTGAGCCGGCTGACCGATGGCGAACAGCCTTTTATTTCGAGTTGCTTTATTGACCTGTAGAAAGTAACATTACTGGAATACACCGTTTCGTTTTTTCCATGACTCCTACGCTATCTTGCCCCGGTACTTTCACAATGTTCAAATCCGCATATCTGAGATCACCTGGAATCCTGACCGTTTTTGTTTTTCTGTCCGGAATCGTTTCTGTTGGATCAGGCCAGGAGCCGGTACGCGACAGTGAGCGTGGTTCACTGACAGACCGGCCCGGTGCTATCGAAATCCCGTTCACCGAAATCCACCCGAAAAACCGTCACAGTGAAGCAACCAACGCCAAGCAAACACCGGGTCACCTCATCCCCGGTCATCATGGCCATGTACATCCTTTAAGTATCTATCATACTGGAAAGCAAGAAGAAAAGGTTATTCACATAACAGATTATTTATATCGGCAGCCGGAAATAAGAGAAGCATATGAGGCGTATTTGCGGATGAGAAAAGAATCGCCGGAAGAGCTGGCGGTTATGGCCCAGACCGTTGCATATGAGGTTGGCGACACCCGGAACTTTTTCGTGTATAATATCGACGAGAGCGAACCGGGCTCCCCGGTGTTTGACGAAGTTCTGTTTGAGCTCCGGGCAGTGGGATCCGCATCGGAAATCTGGGTGGAACAGGAAGAGCTGGGACCGGGAAAAATTGGCGAGAGCGTGGTCAGCGCCATGATGGAAGCGCTCGAAGTGCGGACCCCGCCCAACTCGGTGAACCCGGACCAGGGGATCATCCTCAACAACATCGATATTTTTGCCCAGGGAAACCCTGACCTGGTACCCGATCCCGATAGCACGGGCATGGTCAAGGTTCTGATTGCCAATATCCAGGACGGCTGGGACCCTGATGAGGGCGGTGGCTTTACCGCCGGATTTTTCAATCCCATCGACCTTGCTCCGCGCACGTTAAATCGCAACAGCAACCAGGCGGCCATTCTGTACATAAATTCGTATCCGGGCATCTACACGGACAATCAGCCGGCCAATCCCAACCGGCCGCTTAATACGGTAGCCCATGAATACCAGCATCTCATCCAGGCCGGCCGCGGCAACCTCAGGATGACGTTTCTGGACGAAGGCCAGTCGGAGGTCGCTGAAATTTTCAATGGATTCAATGCCCGTTCCATGGTATTTCTCAACGATCCGGATGAGGTGAGCGGAAATGTGGAATCACGGAGTTTGGAAGGCTTCCTGCGCTGGCGGACCGGGGAACAAGCGGTGCTCAATGATTATCAGCGTGCCCAGCTTTTCCACAGTTACCTGTACGAGCTGGTGGGGGTGGATGCGGTTGGACGCCTGACACAGAGCGGACCGGGCAATCCCTGGGTGCAGTACCAGAACATGTTGAACAATGCCGATTCCGGACTCGACTTCAGGGAAGTGCTGGCAGATTTTTATGTCACCAACTGGGTGAATGACCCGGGAATCGCTGATGGCCGCTATGGATACACCCTGCCCCAGCAATCCGGCGTGCGGGCTACCAATCCCGCCATTCGCTATGGTACCGAAGAGCGTTCCTGGGTCAGCAACGAATCGGTTTCGCTCCGCTATGGAGGCGCCCAGTATACCGAATGGCGTTTTGTTCAGGACCTGTCCCTCAGCGTCAACTCCCCCCAGGAAATCAGACATTATGTTATCGCGGAAGCGGACGGGGCTTCCGGTCCGCCGGAGATCGTCCGGCTGACCGATGACCTCACCTTCGACGGGATGTACCGTTCGGTGGTACTGGTTTCGGTTAACACCGTGGTGCAATCCATTTCGGGTCCAGGTTTCGGAAGCCGGCAGTTCACCTATTCGGCTGAATGGATACCCAGTGAGCTCCGGGAAGTGGATATCTCCTACTCGGTAAAACCAACGGCCGGGTTTGTCCCCATTCCGCTCGAATTCTCTTCGGACGTAACTTTCCTGGGTGTTGCCGTGCGGCTGGATCTGCAATATGAAGGACTGCTGAAAGAAGTCGATTTCACGCTCTGGCATACTACGGAGTCGGTTGAAGGGACCGGCACGCTGCAGGTAATCCTTACCGACTCGCGCCCCAGCAGCGGAGAGGGCACAAATGCCATTTTCGTCCCCAATGAGGCCATCACATTCCGGGAACTGGATTTTTCGGAGCTTCGCCCCGGAATGAATACGGTTGACTTCTCTGAAGACGAAATAAACCTGGAAGCCGGCGTGAATTACCACTTCTATTTCCGGATTGTGGATGCGTCGGAGGATGCGCAATTGCTGTTTTCATTCGACCAGGGATCAGATGATACATCGGATAAAAACTATTATCCGGTGCGTACCCTTCTTGGTGGATACAATCCTGAAGGCGAACTCACGGGCTGGTCACGGCTATTGGGCAAGGATGATAACGAGCGGGATAATGATAACAAAAACATGATCATGGCCACCAGGGTGCTCAGCCGCATACCCTTGGAGGGAAGCCTGCCGGAACTTCCCGTTTCCGACCGGTTTGAATTGCTCTACAACTATCCCAACCCCTTCAACAGTGAAACACAGGTGTGGTTCAATATTCCGGACAGCGTCACGGATGAAGTGCGGGTTCGCGTGGAGGTATACGATATCCTTGGCCGCAGGGTGATGACGCTGATGGATGAGAACCGTCTCTCAGGAAAGCAGGAGGTCCTTTTCGATGCCGGAAATCTGTCCAGCGGTATTTACATCCTGAGGATGAATGCCGGAGGCAGCGCCGATTCACACAAGCTTATGTTGCTGAAATAATATCAAATGACCACAGGATAATAAGTTCTTGTGAGAAACAGCATTCCCGCGCGATCAGCTGTTGGTAAGCTCGATGACAGTAAGCTCCGGCCGCACCATCCTGACCGGAACGCCGACCATGCCAATACCGACATTCACGTAGAGTTTCTGTTCCCCGACTTCATACAGTCCCTTGGCATACTCATGGAACAGATGGATCGGATAGAAAGGCACGCCCATCACCTCGAATCCTATCTGTCCGCCGTGGGTGTGTCCGGCCAGCGTCAGATCAATTCCCCGGCTCCGGGCATCATTAAAGAGGTCCGGACGGTGTGAAAGCAGTATCCTGAAGCCGTCTCCCGGTGTGTTTTGCACTGCCTGGTCGATACGAGTTGCGTTCGGGGTGCCGGCTTCACTGTCATCCACACCAAGCAGGGTAAGTGATTCTCCGTTAATGCGAAGCGTCTGCCGGTCGTTGGTCAGTACGTTTATGCCTTGCTGCCGCAGGGCCGAGCTGACCAGTGGTGCCGAAGCGTAGTGGTCATGATTGCCAAGGCATCCATACACACCGTATTCGGCTTTCAAGTCGGTGATTGTGCGATACAGGGCCGGAATTTCGGAGGGAGAATTATCAACAAAATCACCGGTGATGGCCACCAGGTCGGGATGCTGCTCATTTGCCAGATGGAAAATGTCGCGCATTTGATGCTCGGTCATGTATATGCCCGAGTGAATGTCACTGAGCTGGACAATACGAAAGCCGTTGAGTCCTGAGGGCAGGCCGGGATAGTGCAAACGCAACCGGTTTATCTGATAGTCGTGGGCCGTACTTGCTGAAGCACCGATTGTAAAGGCCACGGGGGCGCCAATCATTGCCGTACCTGCCGTGCGGAGGAACTGCCGCCGGCTGAGACCATTGCCCGCCATTGTGGATGCGCCGGCAGCAGATGTGAGAGAGTTGGTCGCCGGCATTAAGGGCTCCTCAAGTGAAACTGGCAGATCGGCGCTGTCCTTTCGGGATTCAGGTTCTGTCCATCTTCGAAGAAATTTAAAAACAGCCGAACTGCTGTTTATCACGAGCAGGGCCGCAAATGCCAGTACAACTGCTCCGAAAAAAATGCCGCCCGGATAGATGACCAGTGCCTGAAAAAGCGGGTGCTGATACCATCCCAGCTCCGTCGAAGGGAACCGAAGGATAAACAGAATGTTGGCAAAGGCGAAGAATACAAGACCGGCAGCCCGGAACCGGTAATAGGCGTGCACGGACACTACCTTTGCAAGCCAGCGTATGTACGACCTGATTACATACCACTGCATGACTCCGAAAACAGAAAAAAGGATGGCAAAAAAGGTTATAAAGAGAAGATATCTTTCCATGTTCCATCAGATTTGCAGCCGGCAGGAAACAAGCCGGTACATTTCACGAGGTTTGAGATTGTCCGGCAGAAAGCGAATCATTTAAACTACAAACTCAGTTTCAACTATAATTACAATTTCCAGTACAATTAAAGTTTCTACTACAAATACAACTTCTACT
>SKUI01000256.1 GCA_007122185.1 Rhodothermia bacterium
TGAAGTGGTGGTTTCGGCTTTATAATCATGCCCCTGTGTGTCGAAAGATACTTCCGGCATGAATATTTCATGTGTTTAAAATTTTCGATTTCTAAGGTCACATAGAATGCCCATGACGTTTTTAATCATGTTCCTGTGAGTCCGGGCTCCAGCCCGGTCATGGGCATAGCGCTTCGCGACCTTCGGTTCATGGGAGTACAATATATGTAAAATATATGTTATTGATGCCCTTTGAGGAAACAAAAGTTCCAATTCATTGTTGCGTATATTTTAACCGGATGCGTAAGAATCGTTGAAAGATTATTATTTTTATCTCATCCCTAAAGATCAATTTGCACATGAACATCAGATCCCTCCTAATTCCCGTCATCCTTTTATCCTTGCCGGTCTTTTTCGTGCAGTGTGGAAAGGGTGACGCGGATCGAGAAGCAAACCGGCTTTTTGTCGAGGCGTACCGCCTGACGGAATCCGGCAAGCAAAGTGAGACGCGCGATCCTGTAGAAGCCTACTCTTATTACCGTCAGGCTGTTGAGAAAATTGACAAAATAATTGACAATTATCCCGACACTCCTGTCGCTGTCGACGTGGCACAGCGCCGTACTCGCATCGGCGATATCACGATCGGCCAATTGCGGGACCAGGTGCCGCGTTTCTCTGCACTTGCACGGGCCATGGAAGATTTTCATGAGTTAACAATCTATCTGATACAAAAGGTGGATGAGCAGGATCGTGGCATGCTGCACTTATCCTATGCCCGGCTGTTGTATAAGCACGGTCAGGAAGAGCGACACGAAGAGGTTGTCAGCAAGGTTCTTAACCAGGCGGACCGCCACTGGAACCGGGAGCTGATCGACCGGCTGTATCTGGAGTTGTCCATGCATTTTTCCAATATTTCGCGTTGGGAGCGAAGTCTGCAGATTCTGGATCGTATACAGGATCAACAGTTGCTTTACGAGGCGCTTTATCATCTTCTTGAGAATGGTTACATACGTGCAGCGGATGGAGGCCGCCTTGCGCGGATAACCACTTACCTTGACTATGTGGATCCGGTGAGCCGGCTTGCGCTGACCGATCGTATCTGTGATGACCTGCTTGCAACAAACAACCGTCCACAGGCGGTTTCACTGCTGCAGGAACAATTTCCCGAACCGTCTGAAGACAGGGCACTGGAGTACATTGATGTTCTCTCTCGCTTGTCAATGACACTGGCCAAGCATGAAGAATATGATTACAGCCAAATAATTATCGGGCAGATTAGAAAACTTGATTCCAATTATGGCAATTTTGCCATGCGGGAACTTGCTACGGCCATCGCGAGGAATGGAGAGCCGGACGTTGCCGTTGACATGGCCGATGGCTTTGACCGTGGCCATTTTCGACATACGGCATTTGCTGGCATCGCAGTTGAGCTGGTCCGCCAGGACAGCCTCACCATGGCCATTTCTCTTTTGGACCGTATTCCTGCCAGCGTAACCGAGAAGACACAAGCACTGCTAGAAATCGCATTGCTGCTTGAAGGCAAACAGGAGATTTCAGATTCACTCCTCCAGGCTGCCATTCCGCGCATTTCGGAAATTTCATCCCCCCTCGTGAGATCTAATTCCCTGATAAGCGTCGCAGATGTTCATATTCTTCGCGACCGCAGATCCCTTGCTGCAGAAGTCATGGAACTGGCGGAAGCGTATGCATCGGAAGTTTCCGATCCAGGGAACATCAACCAGCTTATCTCAACGATTATTAAAAGGTGGATTGCATTGGGACGGCCGGATCGTGCCCTTGATATTGCGGCATGGTACCGGATGGACCATCCCTCTTTCGAGGGGCAGATTCCCGGTCTTTATGATTTTGCCATCACCCGCGGCTTTCATGATTTTGCCCGTACCCTTGCCGGAATGACTGACCAGAGGGCTTATTTCAGCTATATGCTGATTTCGGCCTATCTGGGTCAGGGCCTGATCTCCCAGCCGATGGAGCATGCCTATGAAATCCGCGATTACTACTGGCGATCCCGTGCACAGGCTTTACTGATAGCAGATTTGAAAAACAAAGTAAACGTGGCTACAGCGGAACGCGTGTCGACCGATGCACTTCTTACCATACAGCGTATTCGTGACAGATCGGATAAACAGCGGGCATTTTACCACGCGGCCTCCATGATGTCCGCGGCCGGAATCAGCATGGACCTGGAGCGAAAACCGATTGTAATTGAGCTTCTGGGGCAGTTTGACATCTGACCCTGTGTTGCTTGCAAAATAATTAAAACAATGAAATATCCCCTGTTAATCACAGTCACACTGCTGGCGGTCGGCTTGTTTCTGGCTGGCTCATGTACACGTGCGGTAGTATATATTGACCAGGAGCCGGACACGGGTGAATACATTACCAGTCATCCGGTTGGAAATGCTTCCCATCACCTGGAACGCATCCAGCGGTCTGTCAAGAGGATCACCAGCACATCCTACTATGAAACCTATCTTTTCGATCCCGACAGCCGTATCGCGCCTGACGATGTTGCCAGAGCACACACACTGAGACCGATTGCGGAAACGGTGATTCAAAGTCATACCACATCCTCCGGCACCGCCATTGTTATTCATAACCGTGATGACCTCGTCGGCATGGTGACCGCCCGTCATGTAATCACATCTCCTGACACGCTGTACGAATACCGGGAAACAGGGCAGCCCTACCTCAGCAGTGTCACAATAAAAATAAATCAGGTGAACTGGCTTTTCGACGCCCCGTATGTCGGAACATTTGAGGTCCTGGTAACAGATGATCTTGCCGATCTGGCATTCATAGGAGCCCGTATTGATCCCACATCCCTGGACGAGTCCGTCAGGGAGCAGTTTCCGGTGTTTCCATATCCAATTGGACGCCCGGATCGTTTGCGAATTGGAACCTTTACTTACAGCTTTGGCTATCCGAGAGGCTATCCTATGGTAACAACAGCTATTGTGAGTCAAGCCAGCCGTGACAGGCACCATTCTTTTGTGACAGACGGGCTGTTCAATCCGGGGTTCAGTGGCGGAGCTGTAGTTGCCATCAACGGCGGCCTTCCTGCTTTTGAGTGGGTGGGAATAGCCAGGTCTACTTCCGCGTCACGCGAGTGGCATCTTGTTCCTGAAGAGGATGAGGCCAGGGAACATCTGGCTCAATTGCCATTCACGGGCGATGTTTTTGTAAAAGAGGTGGCCACCATACATTATGGCATCACGCATGTTGTTTCGATCACGAAGGTACGGGAGATGTTGGAACAGCACGCAATCTATCTTCTTGGCAAGGGCTACAATGTGTTGCCATTGATCCAGGAACGCAGGTAAGTCGGGCAAGGCAGTATCCTGTATCTGCGCCTTTATCTGCATCCAAATCTGTAACTTTTTCCGTAATGCCTCGAGGGCAATACGCGGATCATCGGAACATGGCGCGGAGATCTTCCACGGTCAGCGAACGGATGGTGTATTTTCCCAGGGGATCACGGAAAGGTTCCTCGCAGGCAAAAAGCTGATCCACCAGTGCTTCCATCTCCTCTTCTGACAATTTCTTCCCTCTGGGAATGGCGGCTTTATTGGCAATGGCCAGGGCAATCCGCTCTTTTTCGCCCAATGCAAGGGAGCGGGACATCGCTTTATACTGTTCCATAATGGACTCCAGGACGTGCTGCTCATTGTCCAGGCGGATATCGGACGGCACCCCAAGAATCATGGCTGAATTTCCGCTGAGCACCTGCACATTGAATCCCATCCGTGTGATCACAGGATGCAGTTCCTTGAGCAGACTGAAATCGGTGGCAGAGAAGTTGATGTTTTTTGGAAATAGTAATTGCTGGGTGCTGGGAAGTCCGCTTTCGGCTTCACTCAGCACTTTCTCAAAGATGATTCGCTTGTGAGCAGCGTGCTGATCCATGATGAACATGCCGCTGCGTGTCTGTGAAATGACAAACTGGTTGTGGATCTGGCTGAACCGGCTTTCGCGCAGTTCCAAACGTTGCTTTTCAGCATGAAGTGAGTGACCATGCAACGGCTTTTTATCTTTTCTGTAATCCATTTCTACAGATTGCCCGCTTTTTTCCACATCGCTTCGGTAATCTTTACCGGAGGCAGCTCCCTCTATCTCCTGTGGATATCGATCATCGCCATAGAGTCGAGTTGCCGAATCGGCTGGAACGGATTCACCCGATTTCCGAAAACCTTGGACGGAAAAACCTCTTTCAGGTGCTGTCTCCCGGCCTTCACCTTCAAAAAACCGTCGGAATTGTTCGTGTTTAGACACTCCAGATGTGGGCATATCGCTTTCAGCGGGGTTCCAGACCGGAACCCTCATGTGATCATTCAGGGCTTTTTTCACAACCGAACGTGTTAGGGTCGAGATCATGCGTTCGTCCTCGAACTTAATTTCCTGCTTGGTCGGGTGCACATTCACATCAACACTTTCCGGGTCCACTTCGAAAAATAAAGCAAAGAATGGAAACTCGTTTTGTTGCAGCCAGTCGCGATAGATTTCCTGAATGACATAATTGAGGTGACGATGATAAAAGGGGCGCCTGTTTATGAAAAGGAACTGTTCTCCCCTTGTCTTTTTTGCAAGTTTCGGGTCAGATAAAAGCCCCTGTATGCGCACCATGCTGGTGGATTCTGCCATCGGGATCAGGCTGGCCTTGTACGATTTCCCGAACAGTTCGGCTACACGGGACTCCAGATCCGATGGTGCCAGGCGGTAGACGATTTCCCCGTCGGCGTCCAGGTCAAAAGCAATTTCAGGCCAGGCCAGTGCTGCCTGATGGAATATGAGAAGAATATGGCGGAATTCTGTGGCGTCCGTTTTAAGGAAGGCTCGACGAGCCGGCACATTGTAGAACAAGTTCCGCACGGTCACACTGGTGCCATTGTCGGATGCAGCAGGAGCAAGCTCGATCTCTTCGCCTCCATGGACCTCGTATGCAATGCCGGTTTCATCCTCAACGCGTTTGGTGGTAACGGTGACCTGGGAAACGGATGCAATGGATGCCATGGCCTCTCCGCGGAACCCGAGTGTTCGAATATTCTGCAGGTCCTCGACGGAATGAAGTTTTGATGTGGCGTGCCTCAGAAAGCATAGCGAAAGATCCATCTGCGACATTCCGCATCCGTTGTCACGAACCTGGATTAGGGTTCGACCTGCATTTTGCAGTACCACGGAGATATGATCGGCTCCGGCATCAATGGCATTATCAAGAAGCTCCTTGACCACCGATGCCGGTCTCTGCACCACCTCTCCTGCAGCAATTTTATTTGATACTTCCGGCGGGAGAATTTTGATAAGTGAGGAATGATCGCCTGATGTAGCCAAAATACTTGTTTTGCTTCAATCGGTTACGTAGCTGGTATTTAAATCGAGGTGATGATCCACAAGACCAGGAACAGAAGGAGTGCGTACAGCAGTACGGATCCGGCAGTGCCACGACGGGTGATCCTTCGGAATTTGATGCGATCCGGTCGCATGGGGTTCGGCTTGTAGTACCGGTACTGGTAGTCGAAGCGTTTGTGCTGGGGTCTTCTGCCCATCAAAGGTGATAGCATGATCAATCAGGAACGTACTTGGGGTTATGGATCATTGATGCGGTTACCATGCGCTATGCCGTAGTCCGACATCCATCCATCAGATATACCGCAGCTTCAAAACTAAAAAACGGCTGTCGCTTTCGGGTTATTCTGTCCTCTCAAAAAATCGGTCCGAATCGTGTTTCCCTGGAGGAACAAATCCCTGTCCCGCACAATATACTAATTATCACGGGCAACGGGAATCATCAGGCGTGCCGAATTTGTTACATGCCTGTTGAACAACCTTGTCTGCGGTTACATAATAGTTTCTTATCTTTGGATTCCAATTGCAAACAAAAACAATATTATGGCATAATTATTTGATTATGAATTTCGAGAAAATTGTAATACCTGATGACGGAAAGCAAATAGTTTTACACCAAGACGGCACACTTTCTGTGCCAGACCGGCCCATAATTCCCTTTATCGAAGGTGACGGGACCGGGGTGGATATCACACCTGTCATGAAGAAAGCGGTGGATCACGCTGTTGAGAAGGCGTACGGCGGAAGCAAAAAGATATCCTGGATGGAGGTGTATGCCGGTGAAAAGTCGGTTGAACTCTATGGTGAAAACACCTGGCTCCCTGACGATACCCTGAATGCCATCAGGGAGTACCGGGTTGCGATAAAAGGGCCGCTCACCACCCCGGTCGGGGAAGGCATTCGCAGTCTGAACGTTGCGCTGCGCCAGCTTCTGGATCTGTATGCCTGTGTGCGTCCCGTCCGCTACTACATCGGTACTCCGAGCCCCGTAAAGCAGCCAGAGCTGACTGACATGGTAATTTTCCGTGAAAACACGGAGGATATTTATGCCGGCATCGAGTATCAAAACGGAACCCCTGAAGCCGATAAGGTAAAAAAGTTTCTTATGGAGGAGATGAAAGCCACCAACATACGCTTTCCCGACAGCTCATCCATTGGCATCAAACCGGTTTCCGAGGAGGGCAGCAAGCGGCTTATCCGTTCGGCCATTGCGTATGCACAGGAGCATGGCCGCAAGAGTGTGACGCTGGTCCACAAAGGCAACATTATGAAATTTACCGAAGGCAGCTTTAAAAACTGGGGGTATGAGCTGGCCAAAGAAGAGTTTGGGGCAACTGAAATTGATGGCGGGCCATGGTGTGAGCTTCCTGATGGAATTGTGATCAAGGACGTGATCGCCGATGCATTTCTGCAACAGATTCTTACCCGTCCGGCCGAATACGACGTTATAGCCACGCTCAACCTGAACGGCGATTACATCTCCGATGCACTTGCTGCGTGTGTTGGCGGAATTGGCATTGCGCCCGGGGCCAACATCAATTACCAGAGCGGTTTTGCACTATTTGAAGCCACGCATGGAACGGCTCCCAAATATGCCGGAAAAGACATGGTGAATCCGGGTTCGCTTATCCTTTCAGCAGTCATGATGCTGGATCACCTGGGATGGTCGGAAGCAGCACGACTTATTGAAAAAGGCATGGAAACAGCCATCAGCAGCAAGGAGGTTACCTATGATTTCGAGCGCCAGATGGAAGGCGCCACCTTGCTGAAAACCTCCGAGTTCGGCGACAAGATCATCTCATACATGTGATACGGGATTTATTCCGACTGCCGGATCTCCTTGCGCATGGCCTCGTACAGTTCTGCCTTGTTGTAGGCCTTCCTGATGTAGCAGCGAACCTGGCCGTTTTCACTGTGCCACGATATCGACCTGGAGAGGGCACGGATGTGCTCCGGCTCTTCATTTGCTGAGGTATAAAGCCGTATAAGCATTTCTCTGCGATCCACTTCAGCTTCTGGACGTGTTGACTCCTTAAGTACATCCACCCCTTTCTCTTCCAGCAACAGAAAAAGGATATCGGTCAGGCCCTCAGTTACGGACTCCGCAAGTGTCAGTTCCGCGATGGCCATAGCATCTGATGAATCAGCGGCAATGGCTGCAGCTGAGACGATCAGTGAATCCCCGGTTAACTGCACGGGTTCCAGTGGGTTGTGCCATGCGGGCAACCCTGTGATTTCCTCAGACTCTGCCGGAACTTTGGGATCTTCAGTGACGTCGTCGTCCCCATCATCGACAACTGTTTCACGCAATTGCGCGCAGGACTGGACAAGTGACAGGCTCAGGGCCAGAATGAGGAATACATGGAGATGTTGTGGCATGGTTCGGTTATCCATTTGCTGTTTCTGTCGTTTGACAAATGCCCTGGCCGGGCGATGTTGATTTGATACATCGTCCGACTGTTACATGACTATTCATGCTGAGGACAAAGATCCGTAGTTGGCAATGGATCTGTGGATTATTATGCCACTGCAGCAAAAATCACTGTTACGCGGATGAAGCTTCTGATAGATTAGCGTGTATATTGTAATAATTTATTACATATAGCGCTTTATATTGAATATAAGAGTCAATTTGCGGGAATGATAATTGTGAGCGTGCGGGAGTCGCGGAGAACATGAACAGCAATTTCCTCGCCGTCCAATTTTTCCCAGGCCGCAGTGAATTTATCAAGAGATTCCACGGGTGTTCCTTCAATATGGGTGACCACGTCTTCCTCCCTGATCCCTGCATCATGGGAGGCGCTTCCGGGCTCAACCCGCACAACAACCAGTTCGTTGCGGGATATTTCTTCCAATAAAGCCAGTTCGGCAAGGGTGAATCCGGCATCGAAGGATTTCTGTGGCACACCTGAATCCATTTCGTTATCGAAATCCATGGGTTGCGGCTGAGGAGGCGCAGCACTTGCCCATTCCCGTATGGCTTCATCTTCAAGTCCAAGCAGCGGGAACCGGAGGTTGAGCTCTTCTCTACTACGCCAGACGCTGAGTGTCACCTCTTCGCCGGGTCGCATCAGTGCTATGCGTTCCTGCAAACGGTTTGCGGCATCAACAGGAAAATCATTAACAGCCAGAATGACATCTCCCCTTTTCAGTCCTCCCAGGTCAGCACTGCCACGCGGCACTACACTCCGCACTTCTACACCACTCACATGACTCAATCCATGCCTGCGTGCCTGTTCATACTCTACGGAGGCTATCTCAACTCCAAGAAATGCCCGTTGCACAGATCCAAATTCGATCATGTCCTGACCTATTTTCATGGCCATGTTGACAGGCACGGCAAAACCATAACCCTGATACGTTCCGCTTTCCGAAGCAATGGCCGTGTTGATTCCGATCAGTTCTCCCATGGTATTTACCAGTGCTCCGCCACTGTTGCCGCGATTGATGGCGGCATCTGTCTGGATGAAGCTTTCGATGCGCATCCGGTCGGAAATGATATCCACATCGCGACCGATAGCACTTACGATACCCGCGGTTACGGTGGACCTCAGACGGAACGGATTGCCGACCGCCATGACCCAGTCACCGATGTTCACATAATCAGAATTGCCGATGATGATCGGGCTGACGTCGCTTGTTTCTATTTTGATCACGGCAAGGTCGGTTGATGGATCGCTTCCAACAACGGTGGCCTGATATTGTCTGCGATCGTGTGTCATGACCCGGATCCGGTTATCTGCACCCTGGATAACATGGTGGTTGGTCAGGATATAGCCGTCACTGGATACAAGCACACCGGATCCGATGCTTTGAGCTCTTCTTCTGGGAAGAAACCGGTCCCAAAACTGATTTTCAAAATTATGGTGTTCATCATCGGGTACGGCCTGCCGCATAGCGATTTCCGTTTCGATGTAAACCACGGTCGGAATCACCTTTTCCGCGATTTCCCGAAAGAGGCTGGTCGGACCGGTGAAGGCGGGTGTGATAACGGAGTCGGTCGAAGGAGTGCTTCTCAGAACCTCAGTATAGCGTACCTGGACCCGTTCGGGAGGAATCCAGTTGCCCCGCATAATCATCATGAGTACGCCCAGCAGCATGCCGATAAGCAGGATAAGGACGCCGGTAAGCAGTTTATGATGGAATGGCATGCTCATCAGAGAATTTGTTCAAAAATGGTGTCTGACCTTCTTCCTCTGATACCTTCCAGGTGGAACTGGAAGTAGGCATCCAGATGATGGATCAGATGTTTTATGTCTGGTACGGGAAAATCGGTGTTCAGAAGCCTCGACTTTTTTCCGTCAGCAATATAACGGAAGTATTCGCCCTGAGATTTTGTGAGTCCGAAAGACATGCCGTGATCAGGCTTGTCTGAGACACAGCCGCTTTCCACGTTCAGATAACAAGGGAATTCGGGTTGCGGTTCATTTACGGTATGTGTTTCCGTGGAGTCGGGCAGTTCACTGGAATCAGGTTGTTTATTGGAGTCGGGCAGATCACTTAAGCCGGGGTGGACAGTGGAATGTCTCTGAATCGTGGATTGCGACATTTGCAGGGATATTCCAATACCGCTGATCTGTGCCATTCGATACTGGAGATAAGGAAACAGAAACCGGGGACTGGGTTTGCTATCATGAAGCCAGGCAAGAAAATCGGCCAGGAACAGGTACATGTCCGGCATGGGCTCATATTCGTGGCAGAGTTGTTCGGACAGTTCCAGTGCGGCCAGACCGATGGCCATCTTTTCCATATCCTGTTGGATGCGCCAGGTGGGTTGTTTCTGGGTAACATCGCGCAGGTTCTGGACCTCACGGGTTGACTTGTGGTAATAGGATACCTCCAGAATGGCTCCGGGCTGAAGCAGACCGCCAAACCTGTTCTTGTTCCTTCTCGCTCCACGGGCCATAACGGGAATTTTTCCATGTTTTTCGGTAAGCAGAGTTACAATAAGACTGCTTTCACTGTAGGAAATTGTTTTGAAGACAATGGCCGGGGTGTCGGTGATCATGACGGTTTTTCAGGCTGATGTTGTCGGGCTGTCGATTTCTATCTGTTGTTATCGGGCTGTTGTCATCAGGCTGTCGGCATGAACCTGTATCAGAACCTGATCCATCCCTTATTTTCAAGAAGTTGTACCAGCGCCGGAAGATAGGTCAGAGCGGAAAACAGGGTCAGTCCGATTCCCACAACAGCCAGAACTCCGATCGAGGTAAGTCCCGGGTGATTGGTCAGCAGAAGCCCCGCAAATCCGAGCATGGTCGTAAAGGATCCGATGGTAATGTGCTGGCCGGTACTTTTCAGCACGGCGGACATACTTTTTCTTCCCTCTTCCCTGTAGCGACTTGCCAGGTGAACTCCGTTGTCATTGCCGATGCCCAATATTGCAGGCAGCACTACAAGATTGTACATGTTGAACGAAAGTCCGAGGATGATCATGGCACCGAATGTCCAGCTCAGACCGATAAGCAGGGGAAGCATGGCTATTATGGTCCAGCGGAAGGAACGGAATCCGACATATACCAGTACGAAAATCATGATGAAGGTCGCAGCAACCATGTACGGGCTTTCATCCCTCATCAGTTCCAGCATTTCGGCAGCCACTATAGAAGTACTGGCAGCGTGGTAAGTGCGTCCGTCACTGATTTCGATGACTCCAATCTCGTTTTTAAAGGCGATAGAGTTTCTTCCGTCAGAGAGACCGACTGCGGGATATACCATGACAAAGCGGCCAATTTCTCCGTCCCTGGTGACAAACCTGTTTTTAAGAAAGTCCGGCACATCATCCACGCGGAGAGGTTCTCTTACCTGGGATGCCCGCTGCAATATGTCGATATATTCGCCTTCCACATCCTGCATGAAAGGATCGTTGAGTAATTTCCTGATTTCGGCAATTTTGGCAAGCTTGAGCTCTTCTTGGGCCTGGTTGACAGGAAAGCGTTCCTGAAGGGCTTCAACAGCAAGAATGGTGGTCTTCGGGTTGTGTTTTTTCTTCTCACGGATGGTTTGAAGGATTAGCCGGACTTCTTCATCCGTGTCAGCCAGAATGTAAGCCGGGTTGCGTCGACCTGTAGTCTGGTCAATGTCACCCCTCAGTTCACGATACTCTTCATATTTTGGAAACTCTGGTTCCAATTTGCTGAAATTATATTCGAAATAGAGTTTGTCCGTGTTGAAAAGTACGAGTGCGACGATGAAAGTGCCGGCAATGAATATGGTGCGCGCAAACGGGAACGGTGCCGCTTCACCTGATTTCGTATGTGTCGGGTAGAGATTCTTGTTGATGAGGATCAGACGGTAGCGCTCAAAGATGACAATGATGGCAGGCAGAACGAAAAGCATGGAGAGGTACGCAAGTACGATACCGGTCCCGGAAATGAATCCAAATTCGGAAAAACCGCGAAAATCGGCAATCATAAGTACATAAAGCGCGACCGCTGTAGTGGTAGCGCTGGTCATGATAGCGGCACCGGTGCTGTCGTAGGTGTGAAACAGGGCATTGCGGACGTTATCCCCTGCGGACCTTTTTTCCAGATACCGTGCATAAAAGTGAATGCCGTAATCGATACCCAATCCAAAAAGAATCACAAACAGGACTGAGGTCATCGTATTCAGTGTGCCAAGTGCTAAATAGGCGATGGCAAACGTGATACTCAGGCTTATCAGAAGCGGTATGCCAATTACCATGATGGGAACGGGAAATCGTATCAGATGGTCGAACAGCGAATGTCTGCGGTGCCTGTAGTGGCCGCGGCGGTAGTTGATGATCAGTTTGATCATGAAGTAGATTCCTACCAGCAGGATCACCGCGGTGATGCCGGATCCGAAACTGGTGACTACATCCCTAATGATGGAGTCAAGTTCCATAAGGTGCCTTTCGAGTCGACCTCCGGCAACGGCCATCATTTCCGGATGGTAGGAAGCCGGATCCATTTCGGCGATCAATTCCCCGAATACTTCGAACAGGTCCCTGATGTAGGTCAGATCGCTTTGGGCCCCGGTCGGGAAAAAGTTGATTACGAGACTGGAACTGTCCTGGTTGACGGGATATTCTGACGGGATGAGTTCATGATACATCTGTTCAAATTCGCGGAGCCGTTCATCGTCATCTTCTTCCTCGTCGTCAAAATCATCCTCGAAATCAATGAAAAAAGGGTTGGCCTCAAGGCGAGCCTGCTCAAGCCGTTCCTCAAGGAAATCGATAACCTGATCAATTTCATCCTCGGTGGAGAGATACAACGCATAATCCTTGAGAACTTCAACATCGCGCCGGTACTCATAGCGGTTCACGAAATAGTCATCAAGCCGCGGGTCGAACAACTCCATGGCACGTGGTATAATTGCCTCTGCAAACGCCTTGTTTGCTTCGAAATCAGGAGAATTGACCGTTACTTCAAGCGGGGTCTCCCCTCCTACGGAATCACGCAGGCGTTCAAGCGCCTGAACGCTGTCGTAGTGATCCGGCAGCAAGCTGGCAAGATCGGTATCGATTTTTAGCTTTGTGGCATAAAAACCGGCTCCGACTGCAATCAGGATGGATATGGAGAGCACTGCAAAGGGGTAGCGGTAATTGATCATTACCAGTGGTCTGAGCAGGGCAAGCAATGTTCTCATGAAAGGAAAATGCGTTTATACAAAAATCGATATTGAAGTTACAAAAAAATGTTGAATTTTAAGCCGGCAGCAAGTCGTGTTCCTGATTACCCAGTCTAGCAAGGCACAATGGAGAACAAAACAGCCTGGTACCGTAATACAACTCCGGAACGAACGTTTCCTTAGTGACCGTGTCTGATCCGTACTTGAAGTGGACCTTGCGATTGTCTGAATGTAAACGTGAGGCCGGATCGGCCGGTTTAACTGTAATATCCCGATATTATGTCACCACAATACCGATTGAAAAGTATTACGTACAAATCCGTCTTGTATTTTAGCATAAGTGCATTTCTTGCGCTTTTGCTGTCCATGCCGGGTCTCAGTGATGACGGCGACCAGTCCGCGCAGGAACGATCCTTGACGGCCGGCATGCCAGAGGGTGATTTGAGGGAAACCGGGTGGACTGACATGCTTCCCCATACCATGAGCGGCGACTACTATAACGAGTTCTGGAGCTACCACATCTTTCTCGAAAACGATCTTCATTTGCACCTGACCTTTTCGCTTGCCAACTTTGGCAGCTTCAAAAGCCCGGTAAGCGGCGGCAAGCTGTTCGTGTCCAATTTCAAGGGCAATAACTACAATGTGGCCCGTGAGTTTGCAATTGAGCATCTTACCATAGATGAAGATCGGTACAAGATCCGTCTCCACGAGGGTCGTGAGATCTATCTTTCCGGGAAACTTCCATACGAACACCATATCTATTACCGGACTTCGAAAGATGGCGTCAGCTACTTTGTGGATCTGGATTTTCACGATATCCATCAGGGATATACCTGGGGGGATGGTGTGTTTCGCCTTGAAAGTGAGGACATGGGCATTTTCGTACACATCCCGCGTGCCGAGGTGACCGGCATCGTAGCCATCGACAATGACACCCTTGAGGTCAGCGGCACAGCCTACATGGACCACACATTCCAGACCAACCTGTCATCCAAGGTGGTCAACAAGGGTTTCCGGCACATTACTCATACGGACAGCGGTTTCCACATCGGTTACTATCTGGTTCCCAAAAAAAGGTCCCGTGCCGATGTGATCGGCCTTTCACTTATCCGCGAAAATTCGCCCACCATACTTGAGAAGCCAAAGCAGATTACCGTACTGGATTCCGACCGGATAGGCGGCCGGTCCGTTCCGCGATATGTGGAAGTGGTATTTGACTCGGGAAACCGAAGCGTATTCAACAGGCAGCAGGATTTTCAACATGTCTCCTTCCTTGAGGAAATTGGCGGCATCCGCCGAAGGCTGGTACGCAGTTTTCTGGGCGGCGAGGTCATTGAGTACGTCGGAACCGGAGAATTGGATGGAAATACCCCGATAAATTATAATTTTTTCCTTGTTCATTGAGTCGTACATTGGCCTTACAAAGTATTTGATATGAGAATGAAGAGAAATGCCGAAAACGGGATTCCGAGGGTAAGTTGTCTGATGGTCACCGCCAACCGCAAACGGCTTGCGGAGCGGGCTGTAGCGTGTTTCCAGAATCAAACCTATCCCAACAGAGAGCTTGTGGTCATTGATGACGGACAAGAGGACTACTCCCCCCTTTTCCGGGATATTGATCCTGCAGACGTGACCTACGTCCGGATACCCCGCACCTCCAGCCTGGTACTGGGAACCTTGCGAAATATCGCGTTGCAACATGCCGATGGAGATTACATCGTACAATGGGATGATGACGACTGGTATCATCCGGAACGGATTGCCGCACAGGCATCCTTTCTGGATCAGGGCTACGACGCCTGTTGCCTGTCCGCATCCCTGATGCATCTGGACAATCCCGATTTTTTTTCTCTTCCGTATATTGGATATCTTCCTAATGGCATACCCGGAAGCATAATGCACAGGCGAAGCAAGAACATTCGTTACCCTGAGTATCGGAAGGCTGAGGATACGGTCTACCTGGGGGAATGGATGAAACGCCGGTACGTCAAGCTTCCGAAAGAACATGCCAGACTTTTTATCCGCTGTTTTCACGGGACCAACACCTGGGAGGAAGAGCACTTTACGCGTCGCATCCGTAACAGTCCCACCAGCTGGATGAACTACATGTATCACAAATTCGTGCGCGGTGACCTTTCGGGGCATCCCCGTTTCCGGCTTCCGCCACAAATTCAAGTGGCATTTGAGCAGTACATAGAAGAATCACGAACATTGAATCTCTTCACTTCGATCACAGTCGAGGAATCATGAACATCATTTATGTGCAAAGCTATCCCGTTTACCATGATCTGATTGACGAGCATGAATTTGTAGAAATAGCGAACCGTGACAAGTGGATGCCGGCCCTCACATCACAGAGAGGGTATCCTTCAGAACTTTGGGCAGGCGGCAACCAGACCATGAAAACCGAATGGCAGTACGATAATCTGCCGGGTGTTCCTGTCCGGATATTCAAAACGGATCAGACTGATGGTAAAAGCCGGAATCACACGTCAAGGGCCTTGATACAAGCGGCTGCGGAATCAGGTGCCGATCTTTTTGTGATCAAGGGAATGGACGGGGGAATCGGTATTCAGCTGGTGCGGGAAGTTCTCATCCCCAAACGCATCCCCTATGCGATCGTCATCGGGGGTGAATGGTATCATCCCATTGTCAAGCAAGCCGTTGCTGTACTTTATGAAACAGAGTATCAGTTTCAACAGCTTACCCGTCGCACTATTCGTTTCTGGCGGACAGTCGTGCCGGAAAAGAAGATGATCCATCTGCCAAAGTCTGTTGATACACGGCATTTTGCACCGGATCCTGAAACCGGGAAAACACATGATGTGATCGCCGCCGGCCGTCTTATCTCCAACTACAAGAATTATCAGGCTCTTTTCGAGCTCTCAAAAAAACACAAGATCGGTGTCATCGGTGGCGGGCCCATGCTCCCGCAGTTCCGAAGAAAATATCCGGAAATAACCTGGTTTGGTCCGGTTGCCTATGCTGAAATACCGGCATATCTGAACAAGGGCAAGGTCTTCTTCCACAGCGGATATCGCGACCACTATCCCAGGACCATATCCGAAGCGGCTGCCTGCGGGGTACCTCCCGTTGCATTTGATGATATCATCCAGAGTGATGTTATCCCTGAAAAGATCGGGTTGCGTGTGTCCAAGGATAATTTTGTAAGCAGAATTTCCGAATTGCTTGATAATCCGGAAGAGTTGAAACGGAAATCCTCGGCGGCACGGGTTCATGCCGAGAAGAATCTGCATCATCTTTCCTCGCTCCCGGCTATCCGGGAAATGATATCAAGGGTACATTCGTCGCGCAACGCTTCGGGATGACACACCACTTTAAACGGGGATGGGATCAACTGGCGACCTTCGGGAAGAGTGTCCCTGGTAAAAGGCTGATCCGCTACGGAAAGTATCTGCTTCAACTGGTCATTGTGCTTGTCCTTCTGAAGCAGATTCTTGATATAGGGCTGCGAAACGTACTGGCTGAGCTTCCGGTTCACCCTCTGTATTACGTGCTTTTCCTGGTACTCTATTTTGCCCTGCCTGTCACAGAGTACCTGACCTATAGTACTCGCTGGCCTATGAAGTTTTGGCAGAGTCAGGAAGTCTTTCTAAAGAAGCGGGTATATAACAAGGTGGTTTTGGGTTATTCAGGAGAAGTCCATCTTTTTTTCTGGTTGCAGAACAAGATGGGAATCGGTAAAAAGGAGGCATATGAAGTGGTACGCGACAATAATATTCTCTCCACTATTGCGTCCACGACTGTCGCCCTGCTTTTGCTGGTGGCTTTCTCGGCAACGGGCCTGTTGAGCCTGCAGAACTGGATAGCCCTGGATGATCTCTACATTGTGCTTCCTGTTTCACTGGTACTACTTGTTGCGGCACTGTTTCTGTTTTGGAAATACCGTCCTTACCTGTTCACCATGAATCGTAAACCCGCACTGCTCATTTTTTTCATGCACAGTGTGCGCATGATTCTGCTGACCATTGTCCAGGTGGCACAATGGTATGTGGTCATGCCCTGGGTATCGTTTGAGATATGGTTCACGATGATAGTACTGCAGCTGATCCTGAGCCGGATTCCTTTCCTTCCCAGCAAGGATCTTGTCTTCATCGGAGTGAGTCTTGAGTTTGTCCGGCATGTGGAGGTGTCTTCGGCGGGAATTGCCGGGATACTGCTTGTGAACCAGGTGCTGGACAAGGTCATGAACCTGCTGTTGTTTTCCTTTCTTTCGCTACGGGAAAAACAGGCCTAAAACTTATTTGATGGACACGTTCTGTCGATTTATCTGCTTCCACTCCCTTTCAGCAAACTGATCAAACCA
>SKUI01000118.1 GCA_007122185.1 Rhodothermia bacterium
AAGTGACCGGAGATGAGCCGGTACCGGCAGAAGAGCTTGAAAAAATCCGGTCCTACGCGAAGGACATGGAAGATGAATTTATTTCCGAGCTTTTTGGCGGGGATGAAGGTGCGTTTCTGGAGACCATAGAGCACATTACCCGTCTGTCGGACTGGAAAGAGGCCGGCAGTTACATCAGCAAGGAGGTTTTTGACCGCAATTTGATCGATATTTATTCCGATACCGCCATTTATTTCACCGACCGGATGCAGACCTATTTTCTGGAACGTGAGTGAACCGCCAACCGGAGACGGATATGAGTCGGGAACGCAAGTTTGAGGAACTGGAGACGTGGAGGGAAAAGTCACAGAAAGGCGGAGGAGCCGTCCGCATTAAAAAACAGCATGAAGCCGGCAAGCTTACGGCCAGGGAGCGCATTACGCTGCTGCTTGACAAAGGTAGTTTTGAGGAGCTTGGCGCACTTGTGCGTCACCGGAGTCATGATTTCGGCCTCGACAAGCAGCGCTACCCCGGTGACGGTGTGGTGACCGGATTCGGGACGGTGAATGGCCGCCCGATTTATGTGTACAGCCAGGATTTTACCGTATTCGGGGGGTCACTCTCGGAAACCCATGCCGAGAAGATCTGCAACATCCTTGATCTGGCCATGAAGAACGGCGTACCGGTCATCGGGCTCAATGACTCAGGCGGCGCCCGCATCCAGGAAGGGGTGGTTTCGCTGGGTGGATATGCCGAAGTGTTCTGGCGCAACAGCATGGCGTCCGGTGTGGTCCCGCAGATATCCGCCATCATGGGACCGTGCGCCGGCGGGGCAGTTTACAGTCCGGCCATCACCGATTTCACCTTCATGGTGAAGGGAACCAGCTTCATGTTTGTCACCGGCCCCAACGTAGTCAAAACGGTCACTCACGAAGAGGTCACCCTGGAAGAGCTCGGCGGTGCGATGGCGCACAATTCCAAGTCGGGTGTTGCTCATTTCATGTCGGGAAATGATGCCGAATGCATTGCAGGAATTCGGCACCTGCTTGCCTATCTTCCCTCCAATTGTGAAGAAAAAGCGCCGATGTCGGCTGCCGTCCAGCCGGACGGCGATGCCGCTGCGAAACTCGATACGCTTGTTCCGGAGAGCCCGAACAAACCGTATGACATGAAAGAGGCCGTTCGCGGTATCGTGGATGGCGGATCGTTCATGGAGGTCCATGCGCACTATGCCGAAAACCTGATTGTCGGATTTGCGCGGATGGATGGACGCAGCGTCGGCGTGGTTGCCAATCAGCCGCTTTCTCTGGCGGGATGCCTGGACATTGACGGGTCGGTAAAAGGCGCTCGATTTGTGCGTTTCTGTGACGCATTCAATATTCCCCTGGTTGTTTTTGAGGACGTACCGGGGTTTTTGCCGGGCACGGACCAGGAGTGGGGCGGGATTATCCGTCACGGAGCCAAGCTGCTGTATGCTTTCTGTGAGGCCACTGTGCCCAAAGTGACCGTGATCACCCGCAAGGCCTATGGGGGCGCCTACGATGTGATGAATTCAAAACATATCCGCGCCGATTACAACATTGCCTGGCCGACGGCGGAAATTGCCGTAATGGGGGTAAAAGGAGCCGTTGAAATCATTTTCCGCAAGGAGATCGCGGATGCCAAAGATCCGCAAAAGAAGATGGCGGAATTGGAGTCGAAATATGAAGAGCATTTTGCCAATCCGTGGCGGGCGGCCGAGCGGGGATATGTGGATGATGTTGTTTATCCCTCCGAAACCCGACAGAAACTGATACGGGCCTTGAATGTAGTCCAGTCAAAAGCAGACCATGTGCCCAGGAAAAAACACGACAACATGCCGCTGTGACGGTGGGTTGGAATGTCGGTTATGGGACAGTGGAGCAATGTGACGCCATTGTCACGATAGTCAGAATATCAATGTGGCGGTTCAGACCAGGTTCACTTCCGGTTCCAGGGTGATCCCGAATCGATCGTGAACTTCTGCGCGGATGCTGTGTGCCAAATCCAGGATATCCTTTCCGGTGGCCTTCCCGTGGTTGACCAGGATCAGGGCATGGCGCTCATGCACGCCCGCATCCCCAAGCCGTTTCCCCTTGAAGCCGCATTGGTCGATCAGCCAGGCAGCCGGTATTTTGATCTGGTTTCCGGCGGGATAGGAGGGGATTCCAGGGTGCGTACCACTCAGTTTGCGGAACTGATCCTGCGAGATGACCGGGTTCTTGAAAAAGCTGCCGGCGTTGCCGGTGACAGACGGATCGGGGAGTTTGGAGGACCTGATTTTCCGGACGGCCGAACCGATATGACGGATATCCGGCTCCGTGATGCCGTCCGCGCTGAGCACTTCTCTCAAATTGCCATATTCCAGGTGAAGCCAGGGCTGTTTACTGAGTCTCAGTGTGACGGAGGTAATGAGAAATTTGCCTTTCAAATCCCGTTTGAAGATACTGTCGCGGTAACCGAACCGGCACATTTCCCGGTCAAAGCGAGTCAGTTCGCCTGTTTTCAGATCAATGGCATCCAGCGACACGAAGACAGAATCGATTTCAACCCCATAGGCCCCGATGTTCTGGATGGGAGCAGCGCCGGTCTCGCCGGGGATCATGGACAGGTTTTCGAGACCGCCCCAGCCGCGATCGATAGTATGGCGCACCAGGTCATCCCAGATCACACCGGCTCCGATTTGCAGGACCACTTCATGGTCATTCTCTGACAGTACCGTGATACCGGGAATGCGGATTTTCATGATGAGCCCGGGGAAGTCCTGCGTGAACAGTATGTTGCTGCCGCCGCCGAGGATGAGTCGGGGCTGTTCCAGAAAAATGGCAGTGTCCATGAGACGGAGCAGATCAGCTGCCGAGGATATTTCGGTCCAGAACGCAGCATTGGCATCAATCTGGAACGAATTGTGGGGTTTAAGGGAGACCCATTCACGGGTCATGGTACTGTTTTTTCTGCTCACGCGTGACACCTGGTATTTGAAAAAAATGATGCAAAAAGGTAATGAATACCATAACTAAATACTGTCGAAATCGTAATACATATAGAGTTATGATAGTGTTTTGCGTTGATATATCTCCTGTTTTTTCTAATGAAAGGCAGTAAGAGTGCATTCACGTAGCAGGCGAATGTTGCAGCCTGCCGGTGATATTCACCGTTGATTGCGATGCCGGCAGGTCTTTGTGAGCGGTTGTCATGTCTCACGAAATCCGGTCGGGATGCCGGAAGATCCATGGCTTGGGATGTACATTGGCCGACACCCCGTATAACACGCATATTTATAGACGAGGGGTATTATCATGATGAAAAAGCGCAAAAAAAACCCTGGGGCTGATCTCCGGAAATATTACATCATCAACCTGGAGACAGGTTTTATTATCACGCTTGTGATTTTGAATATTCTGTTCCGGATGCGCTTCAATCCGACTTCTGAGATTGTCATAACAACAGTGGAGCAGGAAGTGATAAGCATGGAGGAGATCATGCGGACTGAGCAGGTTCACCGTCCGCCACCGCCGCCCAGACCTCCGTCTCCGCGTGTCGTTCCCGATGAGGAAATTGTGGAGGATGTGTTTTTTGACCTGAATACCGATTTTGACCTTGATATGGTGCTGGAAATCCCGGCTCCGCCACCGTCATTGCCGGCGACAGAAGAGTCTGATGATGCTGATGAGCATGAAATCTTCACAATAGTGGAGGAGATGCCGGTGCTCCTGGGTGGGGCCATGGCGATTTATGAATATCTGCACTATCCTGAAATAGCCCGCAGGGCGGGAGTAGAAGGCCGGGTAATCGTTCAGTTCATCATTGACCAGGAAGGCAACGTTGTTGACCCGATTGTGGTGAGGGGGATTGGCGGCGGTTGTGACGAGGCGGCCCTGGAAGCTGTAACCCATCTGAAATTTTCTCCGGGTCGTCAGCGAGGCCGTCCGGTGAAAGTGCGTTACTCTCTGCCGATTATTTTCCGTTTGTCCAGCTGACTCCGTCTGTTCAGCTGATTCTGTATCCAACTGACAACGCTGATGTCCGGCCGGCCCGATTTGTATGGAAAAGGCAGGAGCGACGGCATTCCTGCGGCCGAAGCGATACGGTGCACAGCGTGGATCGCGGTAATATCAGGGACCTGCTAGGCCAAGGAGAAGCATCAAGATCAGAAGTGTCAACATCAGAATCAGAGACAAAAAAAGGGCAGTGAAATCAATCACTGCCCTTTTGCTTTGGGGGTAATAGCCAGATATTTTACATCCTCTGGCAGGATCGGGGTTTCCTAGAAGCGCTCCGGTTCCATTCCCCACTTGCTCGGGGAACGCCACAGGCTGGAACGCAGAAGTTCACGCATGAAGAGGAACTCTTTCGGAAGACGGTCGTACAGCTTGGAGAACAGCTCCTCGTGTCCGAGAACCTCATCTTTCCAGATCTCGCTATCAACGGACATCAGGTCGTTGAACTCTTCTTCGGAGAAGTTTTCAAGTCCGCGCCAGTCGATGTCTTTGTAGCGGGGCATCCATCCAAGCGGGCTTTCCAGAGCGAAAGCTTCTCCGCGGACACGCTCGACGATCCATTTCAGCACGCGCATGTTTTCGCCGAATCCCGGCCAGATGAACTTGCCGTTTTCGTCCGTGCGGAACCAGTTCACGCCGAAGATCCGCGGCGGGTTGGGAAGCTCACGGCCGATCTGGAGCCAGTGGTTGAAGTAGTCGGCCATGTGATAGCCCATGAAAGGAAGCATGGCGAACGGGTCGCGACGCACTTTGCCGAGCGTACCTGCGGCGGCGGCGGTCATCTCCGAACCCATGGTAGCGGCACTGTAGACGCCAAAGTTCCAGTTTACGGACTGGTAAACCAGGGGTACTGCGTTGCTTCGGCGACCGCCGAAAATAAAGGCCTTGATCGGCACACCTGCGGGGTCTTCCCACTGGGGATCGATCGATGGGCACTGCGCAGCAGGCGCCGTAAAGCGGGCATTCGGATGAGCCGCCGGCTTGCCTGAATTGGGATCGTATTTCTCGCCACGCCAGGTGGTAAGGTTTGGCGGAGCCTCCTTGGTCATGCCCTCCCACCATACATCGCCATCATCAGTGAGGGCGCAGTTGGTAAAAATGCTGTTTTTGCTGGCTGAAGCCATGGCATTGGGATTTGACTTTTCGTTGGTGCCGGGAGCCACTCCAAACCATCCTGCTTCGGGGTTGATGGCCCGAAGCCGGCCATCCTTGTCTTTTTTGATCCATGCGATATCGTCACCGATGGTGGTCACTTTCCAGCCTTCCATCTCTTTCGGAGGAATGAGCATGGCGAAGTTGGTCTTGCC
>SKUI01000223.1 GCA_007122185.1 Rhodothermia bacterium
CCGTCAGCAATTTGACGCCATCACCACACAGCTCGAAGAAGACACGGTCAACGTCTACCTGCCGCGCTTCGAGATCGACTTCGACTATGAAGATATCATGGCAGACCTGCAAACCATGGGCCTGACCCTGCCCTTCCACGCCCGCGATGCCGATTTCAGCCGCATCCACCCCGATGAAGAGCTTTTCATTTCCAACGTTATGCACCGTGCGGTGATCAAGGTGGATGAGGAAGGAAGCGAAGCGGCGGCCGTCACCGTCATCGAGATCAGCCGGGAAAGTGTCGGACCGCAGGAGCTGACCATCCGCCTGGACCGTCCGTTCCTGTTCTTCATCCGCGAAAAGGGCAGCAACACCATCCTCTTCATGGGCAAATATGCAGGATAGACCACTCCCGGGAGCCCGAATGATCTTTCTTCTGGTCTCCTCACTCATTACATTGATCGTCATTTTGCTGACTGGGTGACACGGCCCGCCATATAAACAGTTTGGCCGGTGCCGCCAGCCTTTTCGCAACCAGTTGTATAAGGCCCTAATAGCCATACGGCCCAGTCTGCGATAAAACTGCTGGATGCGGCCGGCCCGGGCACATCGGATTCAGTCCAGATCCTCGCTTTTCAAAAGCACCTCGCCGAAGGCACTGTCTTTCGAGGCAAGCACCAGTACCGTAGTCGGCAGTCCCTCCAGGTTTTTATGGAGGTTGTAATAGTAATCGGCAAATCTCTCTCCTGGTTGAGCCATCCCCAGGAAAATCAGATCGGCATCGGCCGAACTCCCGGCCAGGATATCTTTGAACTCCCGGCCTTCCGCCTGAAGCACATGGATCTTTGCGGTGATGCGTATACGCCGCACAATGTTTTCCAGATTCTGTCGTGCCCTTTCAGCACCTTTTTGGTCTTTAACAACCATCTTGATACGCAATGTGGCACGCCTCCACAGCTGGCTGCTCTTGAGCAGATGGGCCAGGATCATCAGCAAACCACCATTGCCCTGCAATCCGCCCCACCAGACATCTATGATCTTCCGCTCTCCGAACAGTTTATCCTTGTTATCGTGTACGATCACCACATTGCGGTTCAGATCGTGGAACGTGGCAATGATATGGCTGTAATGATCGATCGATGCTTCATTCTCTGTGTCCCCCATGACAATCGTATTGGGGACCAGCTCCCCGAGGCCGTATGATTCCGCCATCCTGGCCATACCCTTGTACGGGTCCGAAGCTGTAGTCACCCTGACAAGGCACTGGATTCCTTTTTTGGCCATACTTTCCCTGATCTGCTTCTCCAGGGCTTTCTTGCGGCCCAACCCCATTTCGCTGCTTTTCAGGATGGATGAAAGTGTAAGGATACCCCGGTTGAGGGTAATGGAAGAAGCAAATTCCACAAGATGGAACCGCCGTGACGGTGCTCCGGTGAAGACCAGCGGATGAGGCCGCCATGTTTTGGCATCTTCTTCCACTCTGATGCGCATAAGCCCGGCACGGATCAGTGCCATCCAGATGCCACGGCGCACATCCCCCCAGGCCGTTCTGAGCTCACGGCTTCGCAGCCATATGAATACAATTGCTACAAAAATCAGGGCGATGACGGTCGCCAGGGCATTGATGAGGAACATCACGATCATACATCCGATCGCACCCAGCATCGAAAAACTCCAGTGGACCCGGAACTTCGGGCGGAAGGACGGGCTGTTGAGCAGGCGCTCGATTCCTGCCGTCATATTGAGGACCCCGTACGTGGTCAGGAAGAACATGGTCAGTATCGGGGCGATCAGGTTCAGGCTCCCATACCAGACCGCCACCAGGGCCACGCCCATTGTCAGCAAGGTGCCGATCCGGGGGATGTCGTCCTTTCCTTCACCCCTTCCAAGCCAGCGCATCCATTTTGGGAGCACACCGTCACGTGCCAGCGCCTGAAGCACGCGGGGCGCCCCGAGTATGCTTCCTACCGCGCTTGAGAGCGTTGCCCCCCAGACCCCGATCAGGATGGCATCGCCCCACCAGGCCATTTCACGCATAATGAGTGGATTGTCGATCAAGGCAGCAGCATCGGCACGGCCGGCCAGCAGGACCGGCAGGGTCATGTAGATCAGATATCCCACCCCGATGGCCGCGAAGGTTCCAAGCGGAATGGACCGGGTCGGATTCTTAAGGTCGCCGGACATATTCACTCCGGCCATAATACCCGTAACTGCCGGGAAAAAGACGGCGAACACAATCCAGAAGCCTTCCGATTGCCGTTCCGCTACCTGTATCGCATCGGGATGCGAGGGTTCCACCGGACCGCCCAGGACAAACGATAACAGGGAAAGCGCAATGCCGAACATGATGAAATACTGTGCACGGATGGCAACCCTTGCGGAAATGAGCGCGAGTCCGGCCACGGCAACCGTCGTAACGAGTCCAACAGCACGGAAACTGAGCTGCGGAAAGACGCTGACCAGACTTTCTGCGAATCCGACCGTGTACAGCGCGACCGAGAGCGCCTGTGCGAGGTAAAGCGGAATGCCGATGGCTCCGCCCGACTCAATGCCCAGCGAGCGGCTGATCATGTAGTAGGCGCCGCCGGTCCGGACCCGCTGGTCCGTGGCTATGGCGGCAATGGACATGGCCGTCAGGAAGGTGATGCTGGTAGAGAGGGTTACGATCACCAGCGTGCCAGTGAGACCGACGTTACCGACGACCCAACCGAAGCGCAGGTACATGATCACGCCCAGAATCGTGAGCACGGACGGTGTAAACACCCCTCCGAACGTTCCAAGGCCACCTTCCGACGAAGGAAGGACCTGTTCGCTTGCAGGGGAATTTTTGTTGTTGCGGATATTCACGTTTGCAATTTCAATTTATCTGTGCATTTGTGTGCAGCTTAATGCACTCACACCTGCCAATAATAAGAAAGCATCCTCTGTAATCACAAACCGTGGGAACATATATCCAAATCGGGGAACACGATTTTTTATAATGAAGTGAAAAAAATCCGCGCAACCTCATATATTGGATACGGAACCCGCAATTATTTTTATGAAGCAAGCGGTAGCTGCAGGGCCGTTCCCTGGCTGGAAGCGAGACTGGAAGTATAAAGATACGGGAGCCCTGGAGGAGAGTATTTCAGACGGGACGATAAAAGTTTCAATTCCATTAAAAGGAGAGTTATGAAAAAAAAGAAACACACTTTCCGGCCGGAAAGCCTGATGATGTCTTACGGTTACAAGCCCTCGCTTTCCGAGGGTGCCATCAAATCACCCATCTTCCTGACATCCACATTCGTATTCAAGACAGCCGAGGAGGGCAAGGCCTTCTTTGAGGTGGCCTGCGGGCTCCGTGAAAAATATCCTGACGAAGAACCCGGACTCATATACAGCCGGATGAACAACCCCGACCTCGAAATCCTGGAGGACCGGCTCTCGCTTTGGGACAAGTCCGACGACTGCGCCGTATTTGAAAGCGGGATGTCTGCTATTACCACCGTACTGCTTGAGTTCCTGAAACCCGGCGACCTGCTGTTGCACAGCATACCTCTCTACGGTGGAACGGATCACTTCATCCACCATTTCCTTCCAAAAATCGGGGTACATACGATCGGATTCAAGCCGCATCAGCGCAGGAATGAGATCGAACAGATACTCGAAGAAACCGGTCAGGCGGACCGGCTTGCCATGATTCTCATTGAGACGCCTGCCAATCCGACAAATGCGCTCATCGACATCGAATGCTGCAAGAAAATAGCCGACCGCTACAGCACGGATGACAAGAAGGTGTATCTGGCCGTGGACAATACCTTTATGGGTCCGATATGGCAAAAACCTCTCAAGCACGGGGCCGATTTTTCCATCTATTCGGCGACCAAGTACATTGGCGGACACAGTGACCTGATCGCAGGTGCATGTTGCGGCAGCAATGAGGTGATGACAAGGGTCAAATCACTGCGTACGCTGCTGGGCAACATGGCATCCCCACACACCGGCTGGCTGCTCATGCGCAGCCTGGAGACTCTCAAGGTGCGCATGGAGAAGCAGGCCAAAAACGCCCGCCGTATCGCTGAGTACCTGAATGGGCATCCCAAAGTGGAAAAGGTGTACTACCTGGGCCTTATCAAGCCGGGTACTCTGGCACACGAGATTTTCGAGCGCCAGTACACATCCACCGGGGCCATGATCTCCTTTGACATCAAGGGCGGTGAAGCAGAGGCGTTCCGGTTCATCAATGCCCTGAAACTTGTCAAACTGGCCGTGAGCCTGGGAGGAACCGAGTCACTTGTGGAGCATCCAGCCACCATGACCCATGCGGGGGTCGACAAGGCGCATCTTAAGGAAGTGTCCGTTACCGATAAACTCGTGCGGCTTTCTATCGGTGTGGAGTACCACAAGGACCTGATATGGGATATAGAACAGGCGCTGGATGAGGTTTGAACGCGGGGCAAACCACGCGATCGGAGAGCTGATCCAGGATTTCACGGATGTTGTGCGTCCTTGGCGCATCACGATCCAGCTCTTTCCGCAATGCCAGGAGCACATCTACAATCCAGCGGTTTTTTCCGTTGAAAAACAGGTGTCCGGCAGTGGATACTGCCAGCAGCAGCAATCCGATCGCCATTACCACTCCGCCGAAAAGGCCTGCAGCGCCTCCCGGGAGCAGCAGCATTCCCGGAAGTGCCCCGAAATACAAGAGCCGTTCCGTGCGCGGAAGATCCGGGGCAGGAAAGGGATACGGCTTGCGGATCCGCACCGGTGAGGGAAAGGTTGCACCCGTATCCACAAACACCTCAACCATACCTCCGGTGGAACCGGCATATCCGTGTTCAGAAGCGGGCGGTGCTGCGTGCTGCGGTCCAAAGCGTGCGGGTGACCGCCCTCTTCCCTTCCGTGCATACTTCCGGTAGTAGAGGCCGCCACGTCCACCATGGACGTAAGCGCCTCTTGGGCTCATCCCCGCCCGTGCCCCGGTGATGCCTCCGGAAACGCCGACGCCGCCTTTCGACAGGTTAAGCCGGACGGGGCCGAAATTGAATCCCCTTCGCAGGTAAAATGCCATTGCGGAAGTCCTCCTGACTCAGCTTATTATCACAATTCAGTGGATCCTGGACATATTGAACCATGCATGTTAACCATTCTTGTTGCAGCGTTCCACCCAATATAAGCGGCAAAAACCGGGAAGCAAGGTCAGTCTTTGGATGCTTCGACCGGATTGAGACGTACGGCCTTGATCGCCGGATAGATGGAAGCAAGCAGGGCCGCACAGATCACAATGGCCGATATTGCGGCATAC
>SKUI01000240.1 GCA_007122185.1 Rhodothermia bacterium
CAATCCTGAATGCAATCCATTTGTGCGCCGGTCCTCAAATCCGGATTTTGGGCAGCCCCTTCTCGATCATCTCCCTTCGGCTCTCCAGCCAGGATGGCAAAAAGAGGACTTTCCCAAGTTCTTCTTCCTTTTGGGCGGATTTGTATCCCGGTCCGTCTGTTGAAATCTCGAACAACACCCCGCCTGGTGACTTGAAATAGGCCGCTTTGAAAAAGTGGCGGTCTATGACTTCGTTGGGAAACAGGCCGCGCTTCTGGACTTCGGTCCGCATGCGTTCGTGCTCTTCCTCGTCACGGGCGCGGAAAGCGACATGGTGGATGGTGCCTCTGCCCGTCACCCCCGTTTGGGGATCGACTTTTTCGAGAATGACCGAACCGCTGAAACGATCCGGCGAAATCAACGCCCTCGGCGCCAAACCGTTCCACCCAGTATTCCAGGGATCCGGATGGCACGGCAAAGGACACCGCGGTTGCCTGTCCGCTGACCGTCGCCGCCCAGCACGGTGATGTGGTGAATGCCTTTATCCGATCTGTTCATGGAGTTACCTTTTAAAATGTCTCTCACGCATTAAGATAACTTTTGCACCCGGGCCGTTCGTTCCGCTTACAGTCCGTAGTGTTTTGAAACAGCATTTTTTCGCGCTCACAAAGGCGCACTGATAAAATCGGACCGTGGGCCGCTATGGCTGAGCGTGAGCCGGTGCATGGCGCGCGTGCAGGCGATGTAGAGCATGCTCTTGTCGATCTCGGTGGCGTAATTTTTGGCCGTGACCTGCGGGACGACCACCCGGTCGAATTCCAGGCCTTTTGCCAGGTGGGCCGTGGTCATGTTCACACCGGACGAAAGCGTTGCGCTGCCGGGGCTAAGCAGATGGATGTCCGCCGTGCCGTTGCCGCCCGGCACCCCTCGGCCAGCCGGCTCTCCGCCGCCTACCGCATCCACCATATCCCTTCTTTCCGTCAGCTTGCCATACAACTTCTCCGCCTGGCGCTGCGTCTTGCAGATGATGCCCATGCTCCGGTGCGGCGACTCCCGGAATGCCGCGATCTCCCCGCGCACAAATTCCACCTCCTCCGCCGAACTTCCGAAGCTCAGGACCTGCGGCTCCTCGCCGTGCCGCTCCACCGCCACCAGATCGGCATCGGCCGAAATGCGCTGTGCAAAGCGTGCGATCTCCCAGGTCGACCGGTAGCTCTTCACCAGCTTCACCGCGTCCGCATCGGAAAACACGCGCAGGATCTCCTCCGACGTGGTGGAACTGTACGGGTTGACCGACTGACGGGCATCGCCCAGGATCGTCTTGTTGCACGGGAACAGCCGCGCCAGCACCGCATATTGCACCGGCGTATAATCCTGCATCTCATCCACCAGCAAATGCTTCACCCTGCGATAGCCGCCGTAGCCCTCCAGGCGCATCTTCAGGTAGATGAGCGGATAGACATCGGCGTACTCGAACGTTGTTTTCGCGGCGTATTTGAACAGCTCCGGCCGCTCCAGCCAGGTGTAGAATTCGCGGTACAGCACGCGGATGCTGGTGGACCGGTACATCTTCCGGATTTCGGACCGCAGCTTGTTCTTTTCGGCCGCCTTCAGTTCGTAGCGGAAATCACGCCGCACCTTCTCGGTCACCTCCCGCACCACCTCGGTCAGCCGCTTGAACATGGGCAGATGCCGGTAGAACAGGTATTTTTCGCGCACAAAACGCGCCGGCACGAAACTCTGTCGCACCTGCATGTCGTTGGCGGCGAAATTCTCCCGCTCCAGATAGCCGATGTAGTCGTTCAGCCGGGTCAGGAAATCGTAGCCCGCCTTGAAGCGCATCCGCGCGATGAACGCGTCATCGGGCTTCTGCAACAGCCGATTGACCTGCTCGAAAAAGCTCTGGAACGTGAATTTGCCCTCGAGCAGCTCCATGGCCAGCGCCTCGATGCCCATCTCCGGAATGGTATCCTCGCCCAGCTCGGGCAGCACGTTCGAGATGTAGTCGGCGAACACCTTGTTCGGCGATATGATGAGCAGGTCACGCGCGGTCAGCGACTCCTTGTAGCGGTACAGCAGAAAGGCGATCCGGTGCAGGGCGATGGACGTCTTCCCGGATCCGGCCACCCCCTGGATGACCAGCACCGGCGATGTTTCATTGCGGATGATGGCGTTCTGGTCGCGCTGGATGGTCGCCACGATGTTCTTCATTTTGTCGTCTGCAGCCCGGCTCAGCTCCTCCTGGAGGATGTCGTCGCGGATATGCATGCCGCTCTCCAGCATCATCTCCATTTCGCCTTCGTGGATGCGGTACTGCCGCTTGCAGGTGATCTCGCCGGTTTTGAGTCCGGACGGCGCCTCGTACCCCGCCCTGCCCAGCTCGTAATCGTAGAACATGCCCGATATCGGGGCGCGCCAGTCGTGGATCAAGTTGCGATTCTCCTTTTCGTCATGGAAGGAGTGGATGCCGATGTAGACCGGCTCGGCGTTGCCGCGCTGCCCGCCGCCGTCTGGTTGACTGCTGCCGGATTCCCTGCTGCCGGATTCCCATGCCCCGCTGCCAGCTTGCCCGCTTGACCCGTCCGCATCCCTGTCCTCCCGGAAATCGATCCGTCCGAACCAGGGCGACCGCATCAGCTTGCGCAGCCGCTCCTTCATGGCCACAGCGGCCTCGCCCGAGATGGCCTTGGAGGTGATGGACTCGCGCATCGATCCCTTCTCGGCCGCATCCATCCCGGTCTTGTTCTCCCAGAGGTACGTTTTGTGCTCCTGGAGCTCTTTGGAATAGCGGGACACGTTTTCATCCACCTGATCGATGGCGTCGTCCAGTTTTTCGATGATGGTGTCGAGGTAGCGGCGCTCCTCTTCCTCGGTGCGGTTGAACATATGCAAAGGGGTACAGATTTCGGCTGAATCACCATGACCGGTACGGAAGGCTGTTGGATGGGGCCATCCGGTTGCCGCGGTCAGTTCACAGCGATTCAAAGCGGCTGAAAAAACAGCCCTAATAATACGGATTTTCCACGCCAGATTCGAGTAAACGTTACCAGTCCATCCGCACGGAACCGCTGTCCCGCCCCTCTGTCCGGAATATACCTTGCCATCGTATCCATTTCACCTGATGCATTTGTGTAAATTTATGATTATATATCGTTTAAATACATATCCATAAGGAATTGAGCCAGGGAGGCCAGCCATGAAATACAGTATCAATGAGAAGTACAACTGCGTTGTGTTTGAGATAAAAGGCAAGATCAAGGGCGGTCCGGACGCCGAGGTCTTCAGGAACGACCTTCAGAAACTCATCGACCAGGGCAAGAAGAACGTCATCATCGATCTCGGGAAGGTGAATTTCATGAATTCATCGGGGATCGGCATCATCATTGGCGGATTCAAGACCATGCGGGCCAACGGGGGCGACATCAAGCTGTGCAATGCCGACAAGCGCATTACCAGCCTGCTGATGGTATCCCACCTGAATACGGTTTTCGACACACACGACAGCCTCGAATCCGCAGTACAGGCGTACCAGATCAAGTGATCATCAGTGCAGCCTTTGTTGACAGCAGCAACGTACCGGCGCGCTATTAAACCGGCCGAATCACAAAAAAAGCTAACCAGATTGACCCGGATATCCTGATCAACCCGGCCAGGTCCATGCACTAGCATGCCACTAAAAGACGTTCCATCCTAAAGCATTACATGGAAAGAACTCCATGCAGTGGCAACCGTATCCAGGAAACAAACAGTTTTGAAACAAAAACTGCTCTCTTATGCTATCCATCTGCTGACGGCTTCGGGCGTGGTGCTTGCCTTCTGGGCCGTATTCCTGATCATGCAGGGGGATGCGGCCAATGCGTTCCGGGTACTGGCCCTTGCTGCCCTGGTCGATTCGATCGACGGCACTCTGGCCCGGCGGGTGGATGTGCGCCGTTACACCCCGCATATCGACGGCGACCTCCTCGACAACCTGGTGGACTACCTCACCTGGGTCTTCCTGCCGCTCCTGTGGGCCTGGACCTTTCTGGATGTTCCGTTCCTGGTCTGCGCCGCCGCCATGCTCTGCAGCATGCTCGGGTTTGCGCACAAACACGCCAAAACGGAAGACCATTTCTTCCGCGGCTTCCCCTCGTACTGGAATCTGGTGGTGCTGTATCTCTTTCTTCTGGATGCAGGTGCTGCCACCTCCTCAGTCGTGGTGCTCATTCTTGCGGCCATGGTCCTGACACCGGTCAAACTTGTCTATCCCAGCCGGACTCCCGCGCTGCAGAAGACCACCCTGCTCCTGTCCGTTCCGTACATCATCATGCTGGGGGTAATGCTGTTCTATTTTGAGGCAACTCCCGTGTGGATTGTGTACTTGTCACTCTATTACCCGTTGTACTACACCGTGATTTCACTATATCTTGTCAAAAGCCCTGTTTACCCCACCAAGAACGATCAAAAAGAACAATAATCCCGATGGGAAAACTCGCAGGCAGGACATTCATCATCACCGGCGCGACCCGCGGCATGGGTGCCGGCATATCCCGGCTGTTTGCCGAACACGGCGCGCAACTGGTCCTGAGCGGCCGGAATCGGGAACGGGGATCGTCCCTTGAGCAGGAACTTACAGAAATGGGTCACCGGGCTGTGTTCATGGAGGGCGATATCACCCTGCCCGACGGCAACCGCGAACTTGTCGATCTGGCCCTGGACCGGTTCGGCACGTTGAACGGCATGGTGACAAATGCCGGAATGCTGGGATTGGGGCCGGTTGCGAAACTTGATACCGAAATCTGGCACAAAACCGTGCAGACCAATCTGGATTCAGTTTTCTACCTGCTGAAATACGCCGTGCCGCATCTTGTCAGGACCGGAAACGGCGTTGCAGTCATCAATGCATCGATTGCGGCATACAAAAGCTTTCCAAACCATCCGGCTTACTGCGCCTCAAAGGCCGGATTGGTGGCCCTGGCCCGGCAGGTTGCCACGGACTACGGCCCGCATCTGCGGATCAACAGCATCTGCCCCGGTCCCGTGGACACCCCGCTGATCCACGAGTCGGCAGCCGCCTTTCCCGATCCTGAAAAGGCCGTCTCCAATGCGGCCGGTTCCACCCTCATGAAGCGGCTCGGTACGCCCGCCGACATCGCCAACCTGGCTCTCTTTCTGGCCAGTGATGATTCGTCATGGATCACCGGCAGTACGTTCACTGCCGACGGCGGTGTCATGGCCAACCTCTGAGACAACCTCTGAGGAATCCGATACCATGTCCC
>SKUI01000029.1 GCA_007122185.1 Rhodothermia bacterium
AAACGTTGTTACGGCACGCTTTTAATATCAAAGTATTCAAACACTGCACGCTGCCGCCCTGGCGCTTTTTTTCCACTCCCGCCCGTTTGTTATTGTCTCATCGTCATACTATATTCTGGTGAGTCGTACGATATTCAGTAAAAACGTAATTGAAGTGTCACTCACTTTGATTTTTAGTGTCATAGAGATTGTCTGATTGCTTTGTTGTAGTTTGTAATTGAGCTGGATTTGCCGAAAACCCGGCTTTAGCGGGTTTTTCAAATACACATTACCAAACCGGAACAAGTGTTTAGAATTATTTTATAGCTGCGAGCACTCACTCAGGAACCGACATTTTCCATACTAACTCCACAGCCATGAATATTTCAATGGTATCACATCCTATGATATCACATCCTGCGGTATCCCGCCTTTCCTCCCGCGCACTCAGCATCATGCTTGCACTCACTCTTGCCGCGATAGTTGTTCTGCCTGCAGAAGGATTTTCGCAGGGCCGCGACCAGGTCCCGCCGCGGCCCGAGCTTCGCAACTGGAGTCTCCAGGTGTATGGCGGATCCTTTGTGGCCCGCAACGGCTCGGGATTCACCCCGTTCTCCGGCACAACAGGAGTCAATTCCGGATGGATCAACCCCGCATTCGGAGCCGGTATCGAGTACATGGTGACACCATCACTCGCCATGAACCTGCGCTACACCTATGCTATTGTGGAAAACGACGAGGACTTGTTGTCTTATGAGAACACATACCAGTCGCTGTCCGCCGGCCTGAGCGTCTATCTGCTCAACCTCACCATGCTGGACAGGGGGCACTCCTGGTTCAATCCGTACATGTCCCTGAATATCGGCTATGGTCAGACGGAATGGTCCAATCTTGACGGCTTGCCGGACAGTGACGTTACCCATGGTCACTATGGGTTCGGACTTGGAACGCGCATCCGGCTCAGCAGCGCCCTGGATCTCTCCCTGGACTACATGTACCAGGTCTTCAGCCCCGGCCACAATGTCGACGGCTATCCCAATATCACCGGATCGTATGATAAGGACCGTTTGACCGGCTTTATGGGCGGACTCGTATTCAACATGGGCAGCTCAAGGCGTCCGCACGCCCGGTGGTACTCGCCCGTACCGGCCACGCAGGAGTGGCGGAGAAGTGTGGATACGGCCGTTGCCGGACGCGAAGATGACTGGGACCAGATTCTCAGCGACCTGGAGCGGCAGGATGCCCGTCTTTCGCAACTCAACCAGGAGATGCAGGAAAAAGCCGGCCAAAGAGATGTGGACCAGATCCGCCGCACCCTGCAAATGCTGGAAACCCAGGTCAGCGAAATGGGATCGCAGTTTGACCGGGACATTCAGCGCATAGATCGCATCCACGATGCGGCCGGCATTGCGCACCTGACCCGGACCCTCGAGCCGGGCTTCTATGTTCAGACCTATGCGGCAAGAAGTGCATGGCGGACCCAGCGCGCCATGGAAATGACACGGGACGGCCTCGCCCAGCGCGGTTACGAAATCGACCAGCTCTCATTTTTCGTCTACCAACTGATGAACGGGCTTTACACCGTACAAATCGGCAATCTGAACAGCTTTGAGGAAGCTGATGACGTACTTACAGGCATTCTCGGTGTTTTCGACGACGCATTCATCCACCAGCACGAAATCCGGCGTTAATCTTGCGCAACCCGCCAAGCCACAGCACAAAACAACCCGGTAATCAACAACACGAAGCTCCATGAACATTCTGGTTACCGGCGCTGCCGGTTTTATCGGCTTTCACCTGTCCAGACGCCTGTTGGATGACGGTCATACCGTCACCGGCCTCGATAACCTCAACGACTACTACGACCCCCGCCTCAAACGGGATCGCCTCAAACAACTGGGGGTGGATGCCGGGGGGGATGCGGATCCCGCCGATACCGGCGCCGCCTCTGTTACCGCCGGAAGGTTCCGGTTTGTGCGCATGGACCTGGCCGACCGCGATGCCATGACAGGCCTGTTCGAAGAGAGCGGCTTTGAGGCCGTGGTCCACCTGGCCGCCCAGGCCGGCGTGCGATACAGCCTGCAGAACCCGTATACGTACATTGACAGCAACATCACCGGCTTTCTGAATATCCTGGAAGCATGCCGCCACCATCCCGTTTCGCACCTGGTCTACGCCTCATCCAGCTCGGTCTACGGCGCCAACACACGCATGCCGTTCTCGGTGCATGACAATGTCGACCATCCCGTATCGCTTTACGCCGCAACGAAAAAGGCCAACGAGCTGATGGCGCACACCTACAGCCATCTCTACGGCGTCCCGTCCACCGGACTGCGGTTCTTCACTGTTTACGGCCCCTGGGGACGGCCCGACATGGCGTTGTTCCTGTTCGCCGAAGCCATGACCTCGGGCAAACCGATCGATGTGTACAACCATGGCAATATGGAGCGCGATTTCACCTACATCGACGACATTATCGAAGGCATTGTCCGCCTGATTCCCCGTCCGCCCAAGGGCAACTCTGATTGGAAAGGGGATGCTCCCGACCCGGCAACCAGTTTCGCTCCGTACCATATCTTCAATATCGGCCACAACAAGCCCGTAGCCCTCATGGATTTCATCGGCGAGCTGGAAAAGCAGCTGGGCGTGACCGCCGAAAAGAACATGATGGATATCCAGCCCGGTGATGTGCCGCGCACCTGGGCCGACGTGAACGACCTGTTCGAATACACCGGCTGCCGGCCAAAAGTGGCCGTTCCCGAAGGCATCGCCGCGTTTGTGGCCTGGTACCGGGACTACTTCGGAAAATGAGCCGTGCACGTTTCGGAAAAGGAGCCTTACAAGTGTTTTTTTGTGATTTTTTTCGCAAGTTAGGTTCAGTTTCATTCAACCCATCAGGACTTTTAACCATCAGGACTTTTAATACATTGGCTCATGAAGTACTCATGCAGATTCCCGAAGCGATTGCCCTTCCCGAAAACGGACTATAAAGGCTGGTCGCATTCCACACTTGTCGTTATCACGGCCTGTATGGTACTGGCCGGATTTGTTTCCCTTTTGCCGGCGACCTCTTCGACCGTTATTGCCATGCCCGGCACCACGAACACGATGGCCCAGAACCTGCCCAGGGGCGAGATAAGCCATCCCGCACCGTCCCCATCCAACCCCGACATCATCGCTTACACCAAAAAGGACGGCAACCGGCACTATCTGCACCTGCATCATGTAGCGACGGGAGTGGATGAACGGATTGTCCACCAGACGCGGCGCGAGCAGACCATCCAGAGCCGGATTCGCTCGGTAACGCGCAACCGGGTGGAATCGTTGATGCAGGAAGCAGGCCTGCCATCCGGTTATTTTGAGGGGGATTTCGTCTGGCGGCCGGGACTGGATCAGTTCGGTTACCAGTGGTTCGCTTTTGTTGCCACACAGGCAGGGAAAATACAGCTGCACCTGGGCTACATCACATCCGGCGAAACCCTGCGCACCGTGGTTTTTCCGCTCGGATTTGGCAATGTGGTCACCAACCCCGCCTTCTCTCCGGATGGAAGCGCGCTCGTCTTCTCGGTCGATGGGCAGCTGCATATTGAAACGGATATCGGCAAGGTAATCCGAAAACGTGATTTCCGGCGCATGCAGCCCCGGCGGATAACGGGCCATACCAGCGGCAGCTATTTTCCGTCATGGTCGGCCGATGGCAGCATGATCGCCTACCAGTCGCGCCCCATCGACGGCAGGCGTGCCGGGTATGAATCCATCTTTGTGATGGATGTGACCTCTCTGACCGAAGGACGGCTGCCCTCTTCGTTCCGCGTGTCAATAGATGACGAGGATGGAGGGCTGTTCCACCACTTGCGTCCGTCATGGGACCCGAGCGGTAAGTTCCTGGCATGGTATGAGCAATCAGAGCTGGCAGCGGAGCTGCCCGAGGAAGAACCCGAAGCTGAAGCCGAAACAATCCGGAGCAATGAAGATGAAATCCCGCTGCAGACGTATCCCGAAATAAGGATTCGCCTGGTCCGTGTTGAATTCGACAGCAACCGGAACGCCTGGGTCGGCTTGCCCCTGCAACGGGCGGCACGGCGATTTTTCGCGGAACCGGTATACGCTTTCCAGAGGAGCGCTCCTCACTGGACTACCATCGAATACGACCGGCGTCCGGCAGATGGCATCATCTGGGTACGGTACGCTCCCGACCTGGATCATCCGCTGCATTTTTCCCATCTGGACTACTACTCCGACAACCGCCAGGATTTCAGCTTTAACATGTTCAGTTTCAGCAACCGGTTCCAATGGCTGGAACGCACGAGCCGGAATCGCTATCCAGCAGCTGCCCGGGCCGGAGGTCATACCCGCTATGTCTATGTCGCGGAACACGACGGTCGCAAGGAACTAATGGTGGCTGACCGGCAGGCCACCGAAATGAGGCCGGTCATCCGCAAGGAATTCAACGAAGTTTCGGCTGTGATCCGCGGCGGATTGTATCCCGGACTGGGCCACTTCCATATCGGTGAAAATCGCAAAGGAGCCTGGCTTACATCCACCTTCAGCGTCCTGGCAGGGGCCACCGTCACCACTGCGGTGCTCCGGTACCTTAATGATGAGGCCAAACCCGACAATAACATTCTTATCCCGCTGGGAGCTGCCACGGGAATCACGTGGACCTTCGGCATCCTGAATCTTCGAAGCCAGTTTCCCGCATACCGGGAAGTGCCCGTTCTCAGTACCTTCGAGGGGTATCGGGAGGATATCATCCATGATCATCCGTATGGTTATGACCGTATAAATGCTCCTTCCAGAAGGGATGCCATGATGCTTTCAGCCCTCTATCCCGGCCTTGGACAAATCTATATCGGCGAGCGAAACAAAGGTTACGCGTTTGCCCTGACCTTCACCGCACTGGCCGGATCCAGCCTTGCAGGTGCCGCATACAGGTATCACTACCCCGGGCAGACTCCCTCGAACGAGGTGCTTATCGGCTTGGGAGCTGCGACTGTCGGAATCTGGATTCTCAACCTGGTCGATCTTCAACAGTCGTTCAGCAACTCGTTCTTTGCCGCAAATGTTCCTGTGGACGGGGCTGGTTCCACATCGCAGACATCTGCCAGAAGAACGGAGATTGCAGTGGCTCCGCGAGTTGAATACTTGCGGATTGGAAATGATGCTTACAGGGAGTACGCATCGATAGGATTATCGTTCTCATTTTGATAACCGGACAATCTGGCAACCGGGCAATCTGGCAACCGG
>SKUI01000172.1 GCA_007122185.1 Rhodothermia bacterium
CTGATCCTGCTCCTGGCCGGCCCGGCGGAAACCGTCTACGGACAGCTCGGCGACCTGCGCCTGCTCATGGCCCGCGAATACGACCTCATCGACACCTCAAGGTACAACCTGCTCTGGGTCACCGACTTCCCGCTGCTCGAATACGACAGCGAAGACGGCCGCTACTACGCCATGCACCACCCGTTCACTTCACCGCTCCCCGAAGACGTCGGCCTGCTCAAAACCGATCCCGGAAAGGTCCGCGCCCGCGCCTACGACCTGGTCATGAACGGCAGCGAGATTGGCGGCGGATCCATCCGTATCCACGACACCGAACTGCAATCCACCATGTTCGAAGCCCTTGGCATCGGCAAGGAAGAGGCGCAGCAGAAGTTCGGGTTTCTGCTGGATGCGTTCCGCTACGGCGCGCCGCCCCACGGCGGTATCGCGCTCGGCCTCGACCGCATCGCCATGCTGCTCACCGACGCGAAAAGCCTGCGCGACGTTATCGCTTTCCCGAAAAACCAGCGGGCAGTCAGCCTCATGGACAATTGTCCGGATGTGGTGGACGAGGCACAGCTCAGGGATCTGCATATCCGCCTGGCCCCAAGACTCGGCACCGGCGACAAATGACCCGCAACCGGGTTCCTCCCGGGTTCCTCCGGGCAATGATCATTCCTCTTTCAGGATATTTTTGTAGGTCTGTCCGCCTTTGTACATGTAGTTTATCCCGTTGAACGCCGCCACACGGTAGGCCTCGGAGTAGGTGGGATAATTGTGCACTGTATCCAGGAAATAACGCGCGCTTCCCCCGAAGCTGAGGACCGCCTGACCGGTGTGGATAAGGTCACATGCCCCGGACCCCACGATATGCACGCCAAGAAGGCGCAGCGATTCGGTCTCGAAGACCAGCTTCAGCATCCCCCGGGGGGTCCGTGCGATGTTGGCTTTGGTCAGGTGCCGGTAATACGCCCGTCCGACGGTCACATCGTCGAACTGGTTTTTCGCCTCCTCTTCCGTGAGACCGACACTGGCAATTTCCGGGATAGCATATATGCCGTATGGAATAATGCTCTCCGTATCCATCCTGGAAATGCCGAACATGTGGCAGGACGCGTTCCGTCCCTGTGAAAAGGATACCGAAGCAAGGCCCGGATGCCCGATCACATCCCCCGCGGCATATAAGGATGGAACGTTGGTCTGGTTGTTCTCATCCACCTGAATATAACCTTTGCCATCGGTTTTGATCCCCAGCTCTTCCAGCCCCAGTCGCGCCGAGTTCGGTTTGCGATCACCGAAATAGAGGACCAGCTGCGTTTCAATGACATGCATTTCCCCGGTGTCCTTGTCCTGATACTTGACCTCGGTGCAATTCCGCAGGGGGTTGGGACCGACCTGAAGCACGCGGGTCCGGTTATAAATGTTGATACGGGCTTCATCCAGCGCCGCATTGAACTCCTCCTTGATCTCCATGTCGAGGAAGACCAGGTAATCTTCCTGACCGTTCAGAACGGTCACCCGTGTTCCGAGTGCGGAAAACACCGTGGCGAATTCCATGGCCTGGATGTTGGTGCCCACTATGACCAGCCTTTTCGGTATGTAGTGGATATCCAGGATCGATCGGTTGTCCAGGACCGTGACGTGATCGATCTCAAACTCATCCGGCGTCGTCGAAGTGGCGCCGGTGGATATCAGGATGTAATCGGCCGTGAACCGTTTTTTTTCACCATTCTCGCTGCTCACCTCAACGGTATGCGCATCCAGGAGGCGGCCGAACCCCAGTGCGGTATCCACTTCGTTCTTGATCAGGCTGTCCTTTATCTCACTGTTCTGGGTTGCCAGCACCCGGTCCTTGTACCGCAACACGTCACGCATCTGGAAGCGGTCATAGGGCTTTATGCCCTCATCACCGAACTGGGCTGTGTACCTGTGGATGCTGCTGGCGGTCTCTCTGAGGGCTTTGCTCGGCACCGTGCCGGTATTGATCCACGTGCCACCCAGAAAGTTTTCATTGGCTTCAATGATCAAGGCTTTTTTGTCAAACTTGGCAGATTGCATAGCGCAGGAAAAGCCTGCCGGACCGCTGCCAAGGATGATGACATCATAATCTCTGCTCATGTTTCCATCCGTATTGATTCTACAGTTTTTAGCAACAACAGGTGCTGCCATCAAGATAGCATGAAATTCCCTTCATGACAGAAATTATTTCCGGATGCATGCTGTTACATTAGAAGTAAACGACATTGATAGCTAACGAAACAAGTACATAAAAACAAAACCGACAGAGGTATAACATGGCTTTCAAACTTCCCGATCTTCCGTATGCTTACGATGCACTGGAGCCGCATATCGATGCAAAAACCATGGAGATTCACCACACCAAGCACCATCAGACCTATATTGACAAGGCCAATGATGCCCTGAAGGGACACCCGATGGCCGATCGTCCCGTAGAGGAGGTGCTCCGGAACATTGACAGCCTGAGTGACGACATCCGTCAGGCCGTGATCAACAACGCCGGCGGACATGCCAACCACTCGCTCTTCTGGGAAGTACTGAGTCCGGATGGCGGAGGAAAACCCAAAGAAGGCGTGGCAGAGGCTATAGAAAAGTCTTTTGGCTCATTTGACGCATTCAAGGAAAAATTCGCAAACGCGGCCGCCACCCGTTTCGGCTCCGGCTGGGCCTGGCTGGTGGTAAACAAGAACGGCGACCTGGAAGTCATTTCCACAGCGAACCAGGACAGCCCGCTGATGAAGGGGCTGGTACCCATTCTGGGACTGGATGTCTGGGAGCACGCATACTATCTCAACTACCAGAACCGCCGCCCCGACTATGTCAAGGCATTCTGGAATGTCGTGAACTGGGACAAGGTGGAAGAAAACTTCAAAAACGCCCAGAGTTGAGATATCGCATTTGCGATATCTGCCTGTACAGCTTGATAACAGCCTGATGTGCGCCTCCGTTTGACGGAATGCTTACTCGCAGGCCGCAATACCTCATTCAGACGGGGTGGCGAGGGTGACTTCCACCCATTGTTCATATGGGTCGCCCATGCGCCTGAGCAGACGGTTAATCCGCTCGCGGTCTTCCTGGTCGGTATCGGAGCGCGTCCGGCCGCTGGTTGTCTCGCTTGTGATAAGTGGAGCGGTGCTTCGAACATCCATGTCAAGCAACCGTGCCGGGTCTATCTCAAAGCCGACATCAACAGTTTCCCCTGGTGTGATATCAGGAGAAAACTGGCTTGTGGATCTGGTTTGAAGCGGAATGGCAAAGGAGATCCTGCCCGTTCGCTCGTCATCATCCAGATGCAGCATGAGGCTCTGGGCATTCAGTTGCGCGACAGGAAAAGGGAAGGGCTGCATGGGGTCGCGGCGGCTTGTCCGCTGAACCAGAAGGGCGTTTTCACGGCTGTTTCGTTCCGCCGCCTGTTTTATAGAACGGTTTTCCGGAAAATTGCTCCAGTTTGGCTCATCAAGGTATCCCTGTTGTGCGCCCGGATAGTTGCCAAGCTGATAGTAGATGCCCGTCGGATACGTCACACCAAAGGAGCGCTTCGCAGAGTTGCTGCCGTCTACATACAGAGTGAACCCAAACTCCCGGGCATGCTGGTACCTGCGGCTGCTCAGGAAGTCCACCAGTATATAAAGATGAGTCTCGTCATTAGAGACATAAAAGACAAGATCATCCATAAATGTCCTTTCTGCCGTCCGGGTCAGGGATTCCAGATGGAAGGTTTGACCGGATGTCTCCGGTGTGTTGAACTGACTGGCCACTTTCGTTGTTGAAGAGCAGGAAAGCACCAGGAAAAATGGAGCAACTAGCAACGCTAACGTTCGAAAATATTTCATCTTACAAAGTTTTTTTTTGTACGTGCCGGATATGCATTTGCACCTGTCCAGCGTTGTACTGTGCACATAATCCAAATAGTAACTGTAAACTTCAACGTAAAAAGAGAACGGAATTATGCAATTCGGTTATGGAATAGGACCTGATACGTCCTGGATGAGAAAAGAACTTACAGATCTTGGGGTCAAGGAGCTGATTGCTCCGGATGAGGTGGATCATGTTTTTACCGAAGCCAAAGGTAGCATGCTCCTTGTGATCAACTCCGTGTGCGGATGCGCCGCAGGTAACGCACGTCCCGGACTCAGGCTTGCCATGGGCCACTCCAAAAAACCGGACAATGTGTACACGGTTTTTGCAGGGCAGGACAAGGATGCAACCGCAAGGGCACGGGAGTATTTCAGTGATTTTCCACCCTCATCGCCTGCATTCGCCTTTTTTGTGGATGGTGAGATAAAAGCCATGATCCCCCGCCATCGTATTGAAGGCCGCACGGCACAGGAAGTATCGGACGACCTCGTGATGATTTTCGACACGTTTTGCAACGCGCAAACCGGGTAAATAGCCGTTTTTGTCGCTGCAACAACGTAAGCCGCTTCGGCTGCCGCCGTTATCGCTGTAGCCGTTTCCGCTCCCGCTCCCACTCCCACTGCCACTGATGATGTTGTTGCCGCTGCTGCTGCTGGTAGCTCTGCTGTCGCCGTTGATGCTATTGCCGTTGTTACTACAGCTACTGCTGCCGTTGCTGCTGCCACCAGTCAAGCACTTGCTTTTTCCCTTCACGCGGATCAATGACGGCGCCAAGCTGCATGAGCATGCGGTATAAGCCGATGTGCGCGCGCGTGACGTAGATGAAATGATGCGTGCCGCGCGGCTCCGGCTGCGAGGCGGCTTCCCTGACCAGATTCCGGTATGCGTGACTGAAGCTTTCATCGCCGAAATCGAAGGCATCAGTGTGGTACGGCGATATCACAAGGTCACCGAATGTCTTGCAGAGCTTGAAGAAGTGCTCTTCATATTCGGGATTACGGGACTGCGAATCCAGCAGGCCAAGACGGGTGTAGAGACCCCGAAGCACGTCGCTATCACCGTCCAGATGAAGGGGAAGCAGCGAAACATAATCCCTGAAAAACCCGGATGGACACACCTTGATGCAGCCAAAATCCAGTACGCCGAGCCGCCCGTCACCGGAGAGCATGTAGTTGCCCGGGTGTGCATCGGCATGCAGCGTGCGGGTGTCGTTGATCTGAGCGTGAAAGAAATCCCATAAAAGCTGACCGTAACGGTTCCGCTCTTCCTGCTGCGGATCGCGCGCCAGAAATTCGCCGATGTGCTCACCGGTCAGCCGGGTCATGGTAAGGACCGAGGAGCTGGAATATTC
>SKUI01000061.1 GCA_007122185.1 Rhodothermia bacterium
CCTCCATTCCGGCCGTGGATGTCTGTTCGGACAGGTCCGCTGCCGGGATCAGCCGTTCTGCCAGTGAGACGGTGTAGTTCTCAAGGAAGAGGCAGGAAAGCTTGTCTTTGGTATCAGGATCGTTGTTGATCTTTTCCGCAATGGAATTGATCAGTTTGATATGAAGCTTGGCCATGGTGTAACCGGGAGCTGCTTTTCCGGAGAAAAGAACAGTTCGTGGCTGGAATTCAGCATCCGGATCAGCCTTGATACGGTTGTACAGCATGGCCGTATGCAGCGCAACCATCAGCTGGCGTTTGTACTCGTGAATCCGTTTGATCTGGATATCGAAAATGGACTCGGGATTGAGGGCCACTCCATATTCAGCTTCAATGAAGTCTATGAGAGCCAGTTTGTTTTGCCTTTTGACCTCAGCAAACTTCTTGCGGAATGTTTTGTCGCCTGCCTTTTTGTCGATTTTCTTGAGTTGATCCAGATCGGTGATCCAGTCATCGCCGATCTCATTTGAGATAAGGTCGGACAGTCCGGGGTTGCACTGCTTGAGCCAGCGGCGCGGTGTGATCCCGTTGGTCATGTTGATGAACTTGTCCTCGTACATCTCATAGAAATCCTTGAAAATGGTTTTCTTGATCAGTTCGGTGTGAAGCCGGGCCACGCCGTTGACTTTCTTGGAGCCGACAATACCCAGCGTCGCCATCTGGACCGCCGGTTTTTCGCCTTCGCTGATGATGGACATGCGACGCAGCCGGTTCACATCGTTGCCGAATTTATCGCGGACATCGTTCAGGAACCGTTTGTTGATTTCGTAGATGATCTGCAGGTGGCGCGGAAGCAGGTTGCGCATCAGCGGCACCTGCCAGGTCTCCAGCGCTTCCGGAAGAACGGTATGGTTGGTGTAATTGATGGATTTTCGGGTGATATCCCATGCGGGTTCCCAGTCCAGCCCCTCGTAATCAAGCAGTACCCGCATCAGTTCCGGAATAGCCAGGTTAGGATGCGTGTCGTTGCACTGAATGGCGACCTTGTCCGGAAACTTCCTCCAGTCATCGTGCACTTTTTTAAACCGGCGGATAATATCCTGAAGCGTGGCAGATACCAGGAAGTACTCTTGCTTGAGACGCAGCTCTTGTCCCACGAAAACCTTGTCGTTGGGATAGAGGACGCGCGAGATGTTCTCCTGAAGCTGTGCATCGCGAACGGCATCGATGTACTCTCCCTGGCTGAAGGACTGCAGATCGATTGCCTTGGAAGAGCTTGCCTTCCAGAGCCGGAGGTTGTTGACCACGTCGTTTTTATAACCGGGTATCGGAGTGTCGTAAGCAAGGGCGTTCACTTTCTGTGTGTTCACCCACTTGAACCGGAGCCTTCCGTCAGAATCAGTGTAAGGCACAGACTCGCCGTAGAAGTCGACAGGATAGAGGGTTTTCGGCCGGACCACATCCCACGGATTGCCGAATTGAAGCCACATGTCCGGTTTTTCGATCTGATATCCGTTGCGGAGCTTCTGTTCAAAAATGCCAAAATCGTACCGGATGCCGTAACCGTATCCGGGTATGCCCATGGTAGCCATCGAATCCAGGAAGCAGGCGGCAAGCCGGCCGAGTCCGCCATTGCCAAGACCCGCATCAAACTCGTTCTCCTTGACCTCGTCATAGTCCAGGCCCAGTTCCTGCAGCGCTTCCTTGACCTCATCCAAAATACCCAGGTTCACCAGCATGTTGTCAAGCAGGCGCCCGATAAGGAATTCCATCGAGATATAGTAAACCCGCTTGGCATCCACGTCATAGTAGTACTCCTGGGTATCGATCCAGCGGTCATGCAGCCGGTCCAGGGCCGCAAGGGCCACACTCCGGAATTTGTCCCATTTGGTGGTCGAATACTTGGATTTGGCGAGGGTGAAACGAAGATGCCGCTGGATATCAAGCTTGAGGGATTCCGTATCCATTGCCTTGCTGATATCATCATTCAGTTTGATCATACAATAACACTTTGAGGTGAATTATGACGGAGTGTAGATATCTGTAAAAGAGATTCCCATCGATTTTGGTGAAATCGTATCTCGGTGAAGAGAGTACCTTCGGTAGTGACGAAATCGGTATGTAACGCCGATAGTTGATGATTTCGATTCGAATTACAGTCTTTATATGCATGCTTGAAAGCATGTTTAATAGCGTGTAAATATACTAAAAAATCAGGATGATTGGTATATGCCGATATCAGGAATAAAGGATGGAGGGGTGAGATTGGCCTTGTGCTTCCAGTCGACAAACAGGTTAAAAGCATCCACAGCAACGAATTCCTGTCGGAAGATGCCGAAGACGGAGGACCCGCTTCCGCTCATGGCGGCATAGTCGGCGCCGAGCTCATACATCTGATCCTTGATATCACCGATCATGGGGTGCTGGTGGATCGCCCACGGCTCCAGATCATTCGTCAGCAGATAGCGCCACTCCTCCAGCGGTTCATTCAGGAGGATGTGATCGAGCGCGAACTCCGGCTCTTCAATGGGAAGGCAATTGCGGTATGCGTCGGCAGTGGATACGTGAATGTCCGGGAACACCGTCAGTATCCATGCATCCGGCTGAATATCGCAAAACGATATTTCGGTGCCGATGCCGGTGCCAATGCCGGGTTTGCCGTGCAGGAATACCGGTATATCGGCACCCAGTCCGCTGACAAGCTGATGGATCTCCTCCAGGGAAAGGTCAGGCCGGGACACTTTCCGGAGCATGCGCAGAATGGTGGCGGCGTTGCTGCTTCCGCCGCCCAGCCCGGCGCCGAACGGGATCACCTTGTCCACCAGCACGGACCAGCCGTCGTCAAAATCAACGTACTTGCGAAGGGTGCTGACCGCTTTTACGATCAGGTTGTTGTGATTGGAAGGGAGGCGTTCATCCGTCATTTCCAGGGCAAATGCGGGCGCTTTTTTCATCTCGAACCGGTCGCTCCAGTTGATGAAACAGTATCCGGTTGCTATCTCATGGTATCCGTTTGGCAGCCGGCGCAGTACCTGGAGGCCAAGGTTGATTTTGGCCCACGAGCGGGAGACCCAAATGGTATTGTCGCTAATGTTCACGTCTGATTATCGATTGGCTTGCTATGGGATGGTTTTGTTCTGTTGGATGTGTTCTTTGCCTGCTTTTTGCCGGCAGCCCGTTTTTCTGTTTGCGGTTGTTGCTGCTGCTGCACCGTTTCGGTCAGGGAGTGCAGATATTCCAGGGCGGCTTCCCGGGTATTGGGGATGGTTCCGTTCAGAATGGCTTCCTCTATGGCGGATTTGATGCGACCGATTTCCGGTCCGGGCCCGATGCCGCAGATTTCCATGATCTCGTTACCGTCAACGGGAGGCTGCCAGTTGCGGATACGGTCCTTTTCTTCCACTTCGGCAATCCGTTTTTCCACGAAATCGAAATTTTTGAGGAACTGGCGGATTTTCTGGTGGTTTTTGCTGGTGATATCGGCGCGACAAAGAGTCATCAGGTCTTCCAGGGTATCGCCGGCTTCAAAGATGAGCCTGCGGATGGCGCTGTCGGTTACTTCCTCAGCCGCCAATGCGATGGGGCGCAGATGCAGGCGCACGAGTTTCTTCACGTAGCGCATCCGCTCATCAAGCGGCAAGCCAAGGCGCCGGAAGAGGCGGGGGACCATATGGGCACCCAGGGCATCGTGCCCATGGAACGTCCAGCCTTGTTTCGGCTCAAACCGCTTGGTGGCCGGTTTGGCGATGTCGTGCATGATGGCCGCCCAGCGCAGCCAGAGATTGTCCGATGCCATCGCCACATTGTCCAGCACCTTCAGCGTATGGTGGAAATTGTCCTTGTGCCGAAGGCCATGGATCTCCTCCACGCCCTGCAGCTCGCAAAGCTCAGGGAAAAACTGTGCCAGAAGCCCGGTTTCATTCAAAAGGATGAATCCGGAGGATGGCTGGTCGCACATCACGATTTTGTTGAGCTCGTCAATGATGCGCTCTTTGGAGATGATCTCCAGTCGTGAAGCCATCTTTTCGATCGCCTTTTTTGTCCCGGGCGCGATGCTGAAATGAAGCTGGCTGGCAAAGCGTACGGCTCGCATCATGCGGAGCGGATCGTCGCGAAATGTCTGCTCCGGATCCACCGGGGTGCGGATGATATGGTCTTGCAGGTCCCGCAATCCGTTGAAAGGATCATTTAAAACTCCATAGCTGTGAGCATTGAGAGACCAGGAGAGCGCGTTGATAGTAAAATCACGCCGGTACTGGTCATCCTCGAGGGTTCCGTCCTCTACGGCGGGCTTGCGCGAATCAGGCCGGTAACTCTCTTTGCGGGCTCCCACAAATTCCAGGGAAAACCGTCCCCAGGTGATCTGGGCGGTGCCGAACCGGCGGTAGGTGGCGATTTTTCGGGTGCCAAGTTTTGCGGCAACGGCTTCAGCTGCACGGATTCCGGAACCGACGGTCACAAAATCGATGTCACAATCGCCTTCTGACGGGAGACGCCTGAGATAATAGTCCCGGACAAACCCGCCAATGACGTGGATATCCTGGCCGATTCCCGAAACGGCTTCGGAAATATCGCGAAACAGCTGCTGATATGTCGGATCAAGTTCCTGCAAGAGAATAAAAGAGTTTGGAACAGGGATGGTGAAAAATGAGTGGGAATTCGTATACTTTTAGTTGGATATCCACAAAAGATAACGATCATTTTGCTTATTGATGGCGTGATCTCATATTTATTCCTGCCGGCTGATGTCTGAGAAGCGTGAAATTACCCGCAGCGAGAAGGCCATCCGTATCAGCCTGGTCGTCTCGGTCTTCGTTTTCATGATGAAATTCACGGCTTGGCTCTATACCGGGGCCAACAGCGTGCTTTCCGATGCCGCCGAGAGTTTTGTGCACGTATTTGCCGTCGGGTTTTCCACGTTCGGGATCTACCTGAGCCAGAAGCCGCCGGACAGCGACCATCCCTACGGACACGAACGTATCGGCTTTTTTGCCGTGGGAGCAGAGGGCGCGCTGATTCTGGTAGCGGCGCTGACCATCTGCTACCAGTCCATAAAAAGTCTGATCATCGGCATTGAGGTGTTTCATGTTGAGACGGGAGCCGGCATTATCTTCGCTTCGGCGCTGATCAACCTGGTGCTGGGCTCATGGCTGGTGCGGACGGGGAAAAGGGAGAACAGCATGATCATCACCGGCAACGGAAAGCATACGCTCACCGATGTCTA
>SKUI01000070.1 GCA_007122185.1 Rhodothermia bacterium
ACACGAACAGGTGACGGATGTAAAAATACGAAATAAGGACGGATAATAAAGCAGGAAACCGGGGAAAGGGTTATTGTGTCCGGATCAGTTACAGGATCCGGTTCAGGAGGCCCCGGGGCATAAGCGAAAGAAGCCAGGCGACCAGCCGCCAGCGCCGCGATATATAGCTTACCGCCCTCTTTTTCTCGATGTCGTCCGCAATCTGCCGGGCTGCTTTTTCAACGTTGGCGACCCAGAACATGCGCTTGTTCTCTTCGGTCATGGGGGTGAGTACATATCCCGGAAGCACGTCGGTGACCGAAATGTTCTCTCCTCGCCGCCTTATGCGCAGCCGGATACTATCCAGGTAGTTGGAAACAAACGCCTTGGACGCGTTGTAGGCCGATCCGTTGGGATGGGGGAGCAGCGCTGCGATGGAAGAGATTCCGACGATATGTCCGTGCCCCTGTTTCTGGAAGATGCGGTAGGCTTCGTGCAGCATTCCGGCGAACCCGAGCACATTGACGCGGATCAGGTTTTCTGTCGCCTCCCGTTCCATACCCGGCGAACTGCCGGATACCCCGGAGTTAATCACCAGCAGGTCGATACCGTCCATTTGTCCGATCAGTTCATGCAGCGCCTGTATGGAGGATTCGATGTCCATGAGATCCATGAACGCAGCAAATGAGGGGGAGGAAAGCCTGGGCTGCAGCTCATTCTCCATTAATTCGGTCCTGCGCGCACCCAACCCCAGGATGTATCCGCGCCTGGACAGTTCCTCGGCCAGGGCGGCACCGATGCCCGAGCTGGCACCGATGATGACGGCTTTCCGGTGTGTTTGTTCCATGTTCAAACGGGCTGCAGATTCAGGCCCGGAGAGGTTGGGCTTCCTCACGGATGGATGGTATCATGCGCTCTGCGACGTGAAAAGCGCCAAAGAAAACGGCGCTGTAGAACAGCGTGCCAAGGATCATGTTGTGAAGAAAGGGCACGGCGGCAATGTAGGCTGCGGTAAGCCCTTCCCAGGTCGGTGGATACATGGTACCCGCCATCCATACGCCAAAATTGGTGATGATGAAGAAAAGAATCGACCCGGTAATACCGCCCCCGGCAATATACCCGACAGTGACATGATTCTTCAGGGAGCGGCCCAGGAATACCATCAGGGCAAAGGCGCCGTAGACATAGATAATGGTATTATGCCAGCCAAGAAACAGGTCGGAAACAAGCATCACCACGAGTGGCAACGCCAGCGACATGACGCGGTCACGAAAGATCACGCCGGAAAAAAGAGCCAGTGCGGCTATGGGAGTAAAATTGGGCGGATGGGGGAGGAATCGTAGAAAAACTGCTGCAAGAATCAGTATCGATACAGCGATTATCCGATGCTTGTTCATAATTCAGTATTAATGAGTGATGGATGTCTAAGTCTGATCTGCCAGCCGAACCCAAAAATAAACAATATCCCGTCCAGTGTAAAAAATTATTGCGGAATCACAGATCAGGGCGCACCAAAGGTGTTGGTGGCCTTGAAAGCGGCTTCAGATGGATCCCAGTAAATAACGATATCGTCACTGGCCTCCCTGCCCTGATCGCTCAGCATTACAACTTCCAGAAGCTTGACGGGTGCGTCATAAAGCGCGTCATTTTTGTAGGTGTCCATGACGAGGGCATATCCGCTGGCCGCCGGAACCTGGTCGATGAGCCGGTTTCCGTAACCGTCGCGTATTGCCGCCGAGTCGATATGAAGCATCGGATGAAGCGTGTCATCCACCAGTTCATAGACGGCAAGATCCCGGAATACATGCGTATACCCTGCGTCGCGCAGGACCGGATGCAAATCAGGAAGATCCGCATCCGTATGAATGACCACGTAGTTGTCGGATCCGCTGGCGTTGATGTCTTCGCCCAGTATCAGCACTTCAATAGGATCGGGCAGACGCCGGTTGATCTCTTCAATATCCAGATTTTCGATCCGGTGCCACGGCACAATGGATTCTATGACGGGCCGGTCCTGATGCATCATGGCCGGCAGGGGGGGATAGGTTTCACTGTGGGCCGGCTCGTAATCCGGGTCTCCCATAAGAAGCACAACTGCAAAATAGGCAGCCGCGAGGATAACCATCACGGCGCCGAGCCGAACCACCAGTGAGCCTGATCTGTTTTTTCTATTCTTCATGGTATATATGGTGTAAATTATTGACAGAAATGCACTTGTGTATACAAATATGAATTCTGCATTTAATTCGTGATTTTTCCAAAATAATTATATGTTTTATGGGTTATATGAGTTTTGCATGCATTTCTAAAATAAACACTTGAGGAGAAAATGAAGTATTTTGTGATGACAACATGTATGGCAGCGATAATCTTCCTTTTCGGAGCTGCTTCGGTACAGGCGCAGTTTGAGCAGCCGGCCCCGCCGCAGGATATGCCGGAAGTGACCGATGAGGAGCTGAAGACCTTTGTCGACGCTTCCATGAAAGCCCAGCAAATCCAGACCGAAGCCCAGGTTGAAATGATTGCCATTGTCGAGGACGAGGGACTGGAAGTGGAAACCTACAACAAAATTCTGCAGGGATTGCAAATGGGACAGTCCGCTGATGAAATGGAGGTTTCAGAGTCCGATGTGGAGAAGTTCGAGACGGCTTAGGCACAAATTGGCGAAATTGAGCAAGACATGGAAGTCAAACTGATTGCCGCCATTGAGGACGAGGGACTTGAACTGGAACGCTTCCAGGAGATCTTCATGGCTGTCCAAAGTGACGCCGGGCTGCAGCAGAAAATGCAGCAGATGATCATGGAAGCCCAGATGCAGGAACAGCAGTAGCGTAGTCTCGGCTTCCTCTCCGGCCGCATTTGCAACTCATAACCGGCCGGATTTGCCAACATAATGACCGGTGGACCAGCAACCGTTATCTGGCCGGATCTTCAACTGTATTGTCGTGTCCAGTACCGTTATCTGGCCGGACTTGTAAACGCTGAATTCTTGATGCGAAAACGCCAGGGGAGAAGTGCATCGCCTTCCGCATAGTCTATTCCGATGCGAGGCGACGCCAGGATGTCCGATTCCGCCGGTTTCTCATGCCCGGCTCCTGAAGTCAGCCAGACCGTATTGCCGGACAGGTCCATCCCATTGAGGGATATGGTAATGCCAAGCGCCTGGCTCACGAGTCCGGGTCCGCCCGCCGTCTTGCGCTGAACCTGTGTCTGCTTTCTTCTTGCAAGCATGGTATCCAGCCCCTCGCAAGGCGCAACGGCCCTGATCAGTACCGCCTGCGGGACCTGCGCCGGTCCCGTTATAACATTGAAAAGGGTGTGGATTCCGTAGCACAAATAGGTATACGCGATGCCGCCGGACCGGTAAAAGACCTCTGTGCGCCGTGTGCGCCTTCCCCCGTATGCATGGGAGGCGCGGTCGGTCAGACCGTCGTACGCCTCGGTCTCCACGATGACCCCGGCTGTCACCTCGCCGTTGATGCGCGTCCACAACCTGCAGCCCAGGAGCGCCCTGGCCCGTGAGACCACGTCATTATCCAGATAGAAAGATTTGGGCAGCTTGGTGTACATGGAATGCTATATATGAGGTGCTGTCTGTTGGATACTATATATGAGGTGCTGTCTGTTGGATACTATATATGGAATGCTGTCTGTTGGATGCTACATATCGAACGCTTTCTATGAGATGGAATCATTGAAATGAGATCTGCCGGCGGCAGTGTCTGAAGCGATATTTCAAAATGACAGTGAATGCAGGTGGAAACGTTTCAAATAGGCGACTGTTATTCCAATCTTTTGGCAACTGTCAATTTACCTTGTCATGCAGTTAACCTATTTTCCAAGACTATAAAATAAAAGGTCCGCATGCCAAAACCGAACACCGCAACCGGCAGAAAAGAAACGACGCCCCTGATGCGCCAGTACCAGGAGATAAAGGAGAAGCATCCCGGTACGCTTCTTCTGTTCCGGGTCGGTGATTTTTACGAGACGTTCTCCGATGACGCCATCACCATCAGCCGGGAGCTCGGGATCACGCTGACCCGCCGCAACAATGCCGGTGACCAGACTCCGCTGGCCGGTTTCCCTTATCATGCGCTGGACAGTTACCTGCCGAAGCTGGTCAAAAAGGGATTTCGCGTGGCGGTGTGCGACCAGGCCGAAGATCCGGCGCAGGCCAAGGCGGCCGGACGCAAGCTCGTCAACCGCGAGATCACCGAGGTGGTAACGCCGGGGGTGACACTGTCCGACAAGGTGCTCGACCGAAATCGCAACAACTATGTCGCGGCGGTCCATCCGGGTCCGAAGGCATACGGACTCGCCTTCGCCGACATTTCCACCGGTGAATTTTCCGTCTCCGAACTGCCGTTGAAGGAGTTGCGTGAAGTGCTGGCCTCGCTGGCCCCCGCCGAGATCCTGGTCAGCAAGAAACTCAAATCATCTGTCCCGGACTGGCTCAGCGCCTATGTCGTCACCTGGCTGGAGGACTGGATCTACGAAGGCCGGTACGGATACGATGTGCTGCTGGAACATTTCGGCACCCATTCACTCAAGGGCTTCGGGGTCGAGGAGCTGGAAACGGCCCACATCGCCGCCGGCGCGCTCCTGCACTATGTAAGGGAAAACCAGCGGGCCTCGCTTGGACATCTGCGCACGCTCAGCGGTTTTGACAATACAGGGTACATGATGCTGGACGCATCCACAAAGCGTAATCTGGAGCTGATCACCAGCATGCAGCAGGGCGGCACCGAGGGCACGCTCATATCCATCCTGGACCAGACCGGCACGGCCATGGGTGGACGCTTGCTGCGCAAGTGGCTCATGCGTCCGCTGAAAGATCTTGAGGGGATACGGAACCGCCTGCAGGCCGTCGAGGTGCTGCACATCCGGCATGACCTGCGCCAGCAGCTGCGCGAGATCCTCAGGGAGATCGGCGACCTGGAACGTCTGGTGTCGCGCATATGCGTCAAAAGGGCCAATGCACGCGAACTCAGACAGCTCAACGATTCGTTGAACCGGATCCCGGCGCTGCGCAAGCTGCTTTCCGATGCGGATGAGTCGCTGCTCAAACAAATCGGCGAACAGCTCACGCTGCTGCCCGAACTGCAGGACCGTATCGGCGCAGCACTGGTCGACGATCCCCCGGCGGGTATCCGGGACGGCGGCATCATCCGCGACGG
>SKUI01000214.1 GCA_007122185.1 Rhodothermia bacterium
CGCATCCGAAAAAAAACACTTCGCCGGATCGGGGTGGATGCGCCTCACGCCCTGATCATCGGAGGCGGGGCGGATATCGATCCCGAGCGGTACCAGGACCTGATCACCGACATCCGCAATATCCGCACCACTCCGGATCCCCGTGAGCCGAAGGGGCAGCGCTGGCGGACCCTGGTGCTCGGGCCGTTTTTCATGCTGCTCCGGTGGATGTTCAGCGCCGGGCCCATATCGGTGGACCAGGCCCGCGACGATCTGGAGTGGGCGCTGCTGAAGGATGCGATTGCCGCCGGGATCCCGGTCCTGGGCATTTGCCGCGGCGCCCAGCTGATCAACGTGTTCCACAAAGGGACCCTTTACCAGGACCTCGCAACATACTATCGCGAGCGACCGACCATATCCACCATCTATCCGCGCAAGGAGGTGCGTCTGGACCCGCAGAGCCGGCTTTCCGAAATCCTTGGCGGCGAGGCGATCCGCGTGAACAGTCTGCACAACCAGGCGGTGAAGAAAGCAGGTGACGGGATCGTGGTGGTGGCGCGGGAGATGTCCGGAAGCTCCCTGCAGGGCGTGGCGCAGGCGATCGAGCACCGTGATCACGATTTCATGATCGGGGTGCAGTGGCATCCGGAGTATCTGCCGCAGGTCCGTTCGCAAAGACGGCTGTTTGATGAACTGGTGCGATGTGCTATTTTGCACCGTGAACGCAAACAGCAGGACTCATGAGCGAAGAGCCAGAAAAGAAAAAAGGAATGTCCGCCGGGGACCGCAACGAGGACCGTAATACGGAAGGCAAACCCCTTGAGGCGACCGGTACGGGTACGGAGTCGGGGTCGCGGGAGGCTCCCGGGCAAAAATCGCAGCAGGAGCAGGAGCGGAAGTCTGACGAAAAACCGGAAGTTGAACCGGAGGCGGCAACGGAGTTGCGAGACGAACAAGGCCACCGATACCTCTCGCCGGAAGCGATCAATGCATGGCGGATCTCGGGTGCGCTTGGCTCGATTGTCTACTGGCTTGTTCCACTGGGATACGGGGCGCTCTCCATGGGAGGCGACATGTGGCCGGAGTGGCCGGCGTACGTGCTGGGTGTGATTTTCCTGACCTACACCATCCTTGAGGGGACGGTAATTCCGTGGGTGCGGTGGAAACGGTGGCGGTATCATGTCGATCGCAATGAAATTGATTTGCGGCGCGGACTTTTTATTGTTACGCGCACTCTGATCCCGATCAAGCGGGTCCAGCACGTGGATACGCGGCAGGGACCGGTGTACCGGCAGTTCGGATTGGCATCGGTTACGGTGACCACGGCCGGCGACATGCACGAGATCCCCGCGCTCTCCGAGCCGGTTGCCGATGAGTTGCGTAAAACGATATCCGAATACGCCCGCATCGCACGTGAGGATTTGTGACGGAGATCTCGCCATGACTGAGCAATCCCAAACCCCGGAATATTCGCCCGACTCATCCCATGAGCCGAAATCAACGTTATCTTCAGGCAATGCCTCAGGAAATCCGGATTCCCAAAAGCCGATAAGCGAACCACGTCGCCAGCATCCCGTAGCCACGCTGACATTTGTGCTTCAGACGCTTCGTGAACTCATCGTGCCGATCATTCTGATCTTTTTCCTGGGTCAGGGCGGCAACTCTCCCCTGTTTACCTGGTGGGGTATTTCGCTGATGCTGTCGGTGCTGCTGGTGACCGGAATCGTGAACTGGCTGCGTTTTACATGGCGGGTGGAAGAGGACGAGCTCCGCATCGAACAGGGGCTGCTGGTGCGCAGGAAACGGTATGTGCCGCGTGACCGCATCCAGGCGATCGACATCAGTTCGGGGCCGTTGCAGCGCATGTTCGGGCTGGTCCGGCTGAAGGTGCTCACCGCCGGCGGCTCATCGCCGGAAGCGAAGATCAGTGCCATTTCGCTGAGCGACGCAAAAGCCATACAGCAGGCTCTGGAAGTGAAAGTACGCAGACCGGAGACGGTCGGGAGTGAACCCGAATGGCCGGTGTACCGCATATCGCGGAAACGGCTGCTGCTGGCGGCCAGCACGGCCGGCAGTTTCGGTGTGGCCCTGTCGATTGTCGGTACCCTGATGGCGCAGATCAACCAGGTGATCACCGAAGAGCAGATGCTTGCCTTTGCGGAGTCATGGGTCGGCGAGACCACGACCGAATTCTGGATCACTTTCGTGGCGCTGGCAGTGCTGGCGGCGTGGCTGCTTTCGCTGTTCGGCACCCTGCTCCGGTTTTCCGGCTTCACGCTGACACGCAACGGCCGGGAGCTGTACATTCGGCGCGGTCTCTTTGAGAAAAAGCAGATCACCATCCCCTACCACCGCATCCAGGCCGTGCGGGTGGTTGAGGGTATCCTGCGGCAGCCATTCGGTTTTGCCATGGTCTATGTGGAAAACGCCGGGTTCGGGGATGAGGGCGGAAAGACCACCGTCGTGTTCCCGCTTTTACGCAAAAGGGAGCTGCAAAAATTCCTGGAGGAGATGCTTCCGGAGTACGATGTGTCGTTGCCGGGGGTGCGTCCGCCGGGACGCGCCTTCCTGCGCTATCAGATCCGGACCGTAGTGCCTGCGCTGGTGGCGGCCTCCGCGCTGGCGTGGTTTTTTGAATGGTACTGGGTGATCCCGGTGATTTTTGCAGCGGCCGGACTCATGGCCTGGATCAGGTACCGGGATGCGGCGGCGGGGTTTGAAGGCGGCAGCGGGCTGCTGCGGTTCCGGCGGCTGGCGCGCTCCACGGTGCTGTTCCACCGGCGGCGCGTGCAGTCGCTTTCCGTGCTGGCCAACTGGTTCCAGCGCCGCAAGGAGCTGTGCTCGATTTCCGTTACGGTGGCATCGGGACGGAGCGGGGCGGAGTTCCGGGTGGATCACCTGGATCAATCGGCCGGACAGGAGTGGCTGGAATGGTATGGAACGGCAGGATCTGTGGTGGAGCCTGCTTCACCGGCCGGAACCTGGCCAGACTGGCGGACAGACCCTCAGGCTTACAATACTTCACTATGATTACTGATCAGGACGTCCGTTGCCGGGTGCCCGTTCCTGATCAGGAAATATTAAATTTTATTAATATATTAAGAATTATTCGTATAGTATTATCAATATTATACGCCTTTGTCTCTGTTAATAGTAAGTAGCAAATATAATCCTGTTAAATAGTTTCTTGGGTATGGCGAAAAGGTGCATAATTAACGAGGTGAATCATCCCTGCAGGCCTGTTAAGTAAAAATAATTTAATTTTCACTCCATTTTTTTTAAATATTGTGAGCAATGGGTAGCGATCATAGTTCATGCGGTGAAAGCAACGCATGAAAATATTATTGGAGTTTACTATCGAGAGTACTGTCATTATGGCAAATTCAGCTGTATATCATGCTGTATCAGCTTATTCTTCAAGTCGGGCGAAGTGTGAGTCCAACGCAAATCACCAATGATCAGGATCTTTTTTTATACCATTTTTTTGGGGTTTTTTGTCGCTTCCGCACACGCTTCGGAGATTGGAAACTCAGTGATTGGGAGAGCGGAACAGCCGGATATCAAGGGGCGGACCACCTATATGGTCCAGCCGGGCGACCGGCTTTTCTCCATCGGCCGGAAATTCGGAAGCGGACATTTTTGGGAAGCAATCTATATCATGAATGCGGAGAGGATCACAAATCCACATCATATCTACCCTGGACAAGTGATCTCCATTCCCTACTATGTCGCCAATTTTTTCGAATATGGACTGGCATTGCAGGATGTGTTGAATCAGCCATTCTGCACCACCAGCGAGATAGCGGAAATCCAGTGGGGTGCCGTGGATTATGAATTTCTGTACATGTATGACCACGAAGAGATGTCGACACTCTCGACCATGGCGCGGGCCGAAGTGCTGAGGAAGAGAGCAAAGTCTGCCGAGAACGAATCCGTTGATAGCGCGGATACCCTTGACCAGGAAGTGGACGAAGAAACATTAAAGGCGTTTCGCGAGGCATTTGAAGAGCTGGTCCGGCAGGAGCAGGAAGAACAGCGGCGAGAACAGGCGCAGGCCGAATCCGAGCGCAATATGTTCATCGAGATCGACGGGATGATCCACGACGATACCCGCTCCAAGATCGGCCGGGATTTCTACGAGATATTTTACGCCAACTGGAGATCGCCGCCGGAAGCGAGCAATTACTCCATCCGGATCACCGAGCAGCCGGCACCCAATCTTGGGACCGTGATCGCTGTGGAGGTCAACAATACGGTAACCTTCCGTTCGCGGCTGCAGCCAAGATATGATTTCATAGAAGAGGCAAGTCGATATGCGGTCAGGCGTACATACATGCACCTGCAGCACGACCAGCAACAGTTTATGATTTATTAACAGCAGTCCCATGAAAAAATCGATAATCTGCTTACTGACCGTTTTGATGCTCCTGGTGGCCGGACTGGCGGCGCAGGTCCGGGCACAACAGTTTGTCTACGAACCGAAAAACCCGGCCTTCGGCGGCAATCCGATGAATTACTCGTGGATGCTCAGCAGTGCCAACGCGCAGAATCAGCACGAAGCGACGCGCGATCCCAGACTTGTTCGCGATCCGCTTGAGGATTTCCAGGCATCGTTGCAGCGACAGGTTTTGTCGCAGTTGACCCGCGATATTGCAAGACGACAGCTCGGGCTGACCGACGAAGAGCTGAAAGAGTCCCGGTTTGAGTTCGGTGAATTCACCATCGAGGTGATTCCCGGGTTGGACGGGGTTCAGATTGTGATTTTCAACATTATGACCGGGGATGAGACCAGCATCACCATCCCGAATTTCTGAAAGTAACGTGTGAGTTCATGAGAAGTGGCAACACTGCTATATTGCTGGTGTTTGTGACCGGACTGCTCCTGGCTTCCTGCTCGGGTACCATGCGGCCGATGTTCACTGAGCCGGCGGCGCCGGGCACGGTAAGCCATTCGCATGAGGCGCTCCGGACCCTGCCCGAGCCGCAGGAGAAGGTCGTGGCGGCGGTGTACCGGTTCCGCGACCAGACCGGGCAGTACAAACCGTCGGACCGCATCGCGAGCTGGTCCACCGCCGTGACACAAGGGGCCACATCCATCCTCATTAAATCCATGGAGGATTCGGGCTGGTTTACGCCGATCGAGCGGGAGAGCATTTCCAACCTGCTGAATGA
>SKUI01000119.1 GCA_007122185.1 Rhodothermia bacterium
AACTGAAACAGATTGGCAGCTCCATCCACGATCACAATCAGTGATACTGTTGCAAATATTCCGACAATATAAGGTTTTGCCTTGTTCAGGACAGTGAAAAAAAACGAAAAAACGACAAGGGCAACGGGCAGGACCGAATAAATGCCGATACAACGGCTGCAAACCGCCAGCGGTATTCCCTGAACAGCGAATGTGCGATCCAGTTGCTGGTGGCAGATCCTCGAGAAAAGAAGCCTCTGCCAGCTCTCATGCCACTCAACAAGGCTGCTGTGGAAAAAAGGCGGGCTCCAGGCAACGACGGCAAAAAACAGCGTTGCAGGCAGTACAACGTAATACAGGAGCGGATGCAATACGGATCTGGAGGAGAGATCTCTGTTCCCGGTCATTTCAGCAGCAGGGAAATATCCATCGCTTTCACCGAATGGGTGAGCGCACCGGCGGAGATGAAATCCACCCCGGTTCCGGCAATATCACGCAGCCGCTCCAGGGTCACATTCCCGGATGCCTCGGTCAGGAACCGTCCATCCACGCGGCGCACCGCCTCGCGCATTTCGTCAAGCGACATGTTATCGAACATCACATAATCGACGCCCCCGCAATCAAGCACTTCCTGCAGTTCCGCCTGACTGGTCACTTCAATCTCAATACCAGCTTCAAGACTGTACCGCTCCCTGTAGGAGGCGCACAGATCAATCGCTTTGCCGATGCCGCCTGCCATGCGGATGTGATTCTCCTTGATCAGAAACCGGTCGTCCAGACACATCCTGTGGTTGGTCCCGCCCCCGGCACGCACGGCCAGTTTGTCGAGATGCCGGTGTCCGGGAGCCGTTTTCCTGGTATCGAGGATACGGGTGTTCGTGGATTCAATCTCACGCACGTAGCGGCGCGTCTGTGATGCAATGCCGCACATGCGCTGCAGGAAATTGAGAAGGGTGCGTTCCGCACTCAGGACAGGTGCCAGGGGGCCGTGCAGCCGGGCAACGACCATGCCGGGCGACAACCGGTCTCCATCCTGCAGGGCGGTTTCAAACGTGACTTTCTCACTGACTACGTGCTGTATGAAAGCAGCCAGGCCGATCCCGGCAAGCACCCCTTCCTCCCGTGATACCAGCATCGCCGAACCGGTTTCACTGCCACTGTAAATGGCATTGGTCGTGATGTCACCGGAACCCATATCCTCCTCGAGTGCCAGGGACACGATCCGCTGCACATGTTCAGGCCATTGTTGCATAATCGTGAATTTTTTTCAGGAAAGATTCGGGAACCCGGATGGGCCGGCGCGTGGCCATATCCACAAATACCAGCTCCACCTTGCCAAGCACGGATGGCTGCGGGGCGCCGGACGGACGGATATCGTAATACGTGACCAGTTTGACCGTCGGTTCGTCATAAATCAGAAGCTGCCCGTCCATCAGCTCGTCATAGCGGATGGGACGCTTGAAGCGGATATCCACGCGGGCCACCGGCAACATCACGCCGTCCCGCTCCATCGCGGCATAGGGAAGGCCGGCAGTGCGGATGAACTCCGTGCGGATTACCTCGAAATACTCCAGGTACCGGCTGTGATAGACCACCCCCATCTTGTCGGTTTCGCTGTACCGGCTGCGAAGCGTCATGGAATAGGTGAGGATGGGGGATCGGTCCGGGAACATCTGCTTATTTTGAGGTATCCTCCCAGGCACCCATGTTCGAATATTTTTCGATGCGGTGCATTTTCAGTTCTTCGGGAGACATTTTGCACAGGCGGTCCAGGCTTTCGGCAAGCTGGTCATGCATGGCTTTGGCCGCAGCGGCATAATCGCGATGCGCCCCGCCCAGGGGTTCTTTGATGATGCCGTCGATGACCTTCAGCTTGATCAGGTCCTGGGCACTTAGTTTCAGCGCACGGGCAGCCTGTTCCTTGTAATCCCAGTTTTTCCAAAGGATGGAAGAGCAGGACTCCGGCGAGATGACCGAATACCATGTGTTTTCCATCATATACACTTCATTGCCCATGCCAATGCCGAGCGCACCTCCGCTGGCTCCTTCGCCGATCACGATAGTGACGATCGGCACTTCCAGAAGGGCCATTTCGCGGAGGTTTCGGGCAATGGCCTCCGCCTGGCCGCGTTCTTCTGCTTCCAGGCCCGGAAATGCACCCGGGGTATCCAGCATGGTGATGACCGGAACGCCAAACTTCTCGGCCGTTTTCATGAGGCGCATCGCCTTGCGGTATCCATCCGGGTTGGGCATGCCGAAATTGCGGTACTTGCGGCTTTTGGTATCGCGGCCTTTCTGATGCCCGATTACCATGACAGAACGGCCCTCAAAGGTGGCAAATCCACCGACAATGGCCTTGTCGTCACTGAAACTGCGGTCCCCATGAAGCTCCACAAAGTTCTCCATGATGTTGTACACGTAGTCCAGTGTGTAGGGCCGGTCGGGATGGCGGGCCAGCTGCACCCGCTGCCAATGGGTCAGGTTTGAGAAAATGGACGCCCTGAGCTCCTCCACACGCTCACGCAACCGCGTGATTTCAGGCAACAGCACGTTGTCATCGGTAATATTCAGCTCACTGAGCTCGGAGATCTTCTTTTCCAGCTCAATGATCGGTTTTTCGAAATCAAGATAATTCATACGTCTGTATCACTCATGTGTCATTTCGGACCGGTGCATCCACAGTCTTGCCGGAAGCCGGATCCATCCGCTAAAGGACGCCAAATATACTGCGAATTTTAAGAACCCAAACCATCCATACGGCCTCAAAAACAATCTTTTTTGACATTTTCGAGACTCCTTCCGTTCGTTCGCGGAAGATGATGGAGGTCTCTTTCAGGGAAAATCCGGCTTTATATGCACGGAAATGTACTTCAATCTGAAACGAATATCCATTCGATCTGATCTTGTTTAAATCTATTTTTTCCAGGACTTTGCGGGCAATGCACTTGAAACCGGCCGTGGTGTCGTAGACCGGCAGTCCCGTTATGACCCGGGCGTACAGGTTGGCCGTATAGGAAAGTATCAGCCGCGAGAGCGGCCAGTTGATGATGCTGATGCCTTTGATGTAGCGCGAACCGATGGCCACGTCGCAGTTCCCCTCTTTGACTTCGCGAATCAGCCTCGGGACATCATCCGGATCGTGGGAAAAATCGGCATCCATCTCACATATGTACTGATAGGTCCGCTCCAGCGCATAGTGGAAACCCGTTACATAAGCGGTGCCCAGCCCCAGCTTGCCGGAACGCTCAATCAGATGGACCCGGTCACCGTATTTTTCCTGCAACTGCTTCACCGATGCCGCAGTCCCGTCCGGTGAACCGTCATCCACGACCAGTATATCCACCGGTTCCTCCAGTCCAAGCAGATGGGGGATGAGTTTGACGATATTCTCCGCTTCATTATATGTGGGAATGATAATCAGGGTGTCCCTGCCCTGTGATTCCTTTTGCTGACTCATGCCTATTGTCCCTTTCCTTTTATTACGGTCATAATGGTGTTGATCAGGATCTTGAAATCCATTTTCAGCGATATGTTCTCAACATAGAACAGATCGTATTTCGTCTTTTCCTTCACATCTTCCAGGTTTTCGTCGTATTTCCACTTGACCTGCGCCCATCCTGTGATGCCCGGCCTCACCCGTAATCGCCTGGAGTAGAGCGGTATCTTCTTTTTAAATTGTTCCACAAAATACGGTCTTTCCGGACGAGGCCCAACCAGGCTCATGTCCCCCTTCAGCACATTGAAGAATTGGGGCAGTTCATCCAGCCGTAGCTTGCGCAGCCAGTAGCCGACCGGTGTGATCCTGGGATCGTTATCGGTGGCCCAGACCGGTCCGCTTTCCTTTTCCGCATCTACGAACATGGTCCGGAATTTGTACATGGTAAAGTTCCTGTCGTATTTGCCGACACGTTTCTGCCGGAAAATGGCCGGGCCCTGAGAGGTTGTGCGGATGAGCAGGGTGATGATCAGCATCAACGGAATGGTCGGGATCAGTATCAGCAGCGACAGGACAATATCCATCAGGCGCTTGATGAACTTTTCCCACGTGGGCATCGGGTCCGGCATCACATCGATCAGCGGCAACCCGAAGATCTGATTGGTCTGGTTGAGCCCGGTGATCATCTGGTGGAAATCGGGCAGGATCTTGACCGATACGTCTGGTATGTCGATTTGATCCAGAATGGTGATCAGATTATCCCGCTCATCCTGCTCCAGCGCTACGATAACCTCCTGCACCTTGTGATCCAGTATCAGCTCCTTTATCTCGTCGATCGATCCGATGACCATCTCCCTGTCCACTCTGATCTCATCGGGGCCCACCCCGTTAAGGCGCAGGAAACCGATCACATTCATTCCGGAGGTGCGATGACGGTTCAGGTTTTCATGGACGGATTGTGCGGCCGGGCCGGTACCGACGATGAACGCGCGGTGCAGCCCTTCGCCCCGAATGGCGCGATGTTTCTGTATGGTCCGAAGGATGAATCTGCTGGTGGATACGCATCCCAGTACAACAAGCCAGTAGGTCAGCGTGACCCATTTTGCCTGATGGAGATTGTCCGAGGTCCATCCGAGCGCATCAATAAACAGCACAAAAAAGAGGATAAGCGTGCCAATGATACTGATTTTCGCTACACGAATGATTTCGTCAAAGCGTGAAATAAGGTAGAGATGGCGGTACAGCCCGAATACGCCAAAGATGGCAATCCAGAAGATGGAGATCACAACACCGGGTGCAAACAGGCTGTAAGGGCCGATCCCGGTGGGGGCGCTCATCCATCCCAGCTCAAACCGGATGTAGTAGAAGATGTACCATGCCAGTATCAGAAATATGAAATCACTGATGATGGTGCTTATTATTTCCCTGGCTTTGTCCAAATCAATAGCTTTAGAAATTGTATTTGCAGGAGTTACTGCAGCGAATGCGGTAGCAATGTTATCCCGGACAACAAAAAAAGAGGAATCGGTTACGGGTTACGTCGGCGACTCGTTATATTTGAGCTTCATTACAGTCACAAATACTTCAGCAACCGTACAATATAACGTGTTCCGGCTCATAAAAGAAACGTCGAAAGGCAAAGCCCGCCGGGGGGAAATGCTCACCGGCCACGGCACCATTCCCACGCCGATCTTCATGCCTGTTGGAACG
>SKUI01000133.1 GCA_007122185.1 Rhodothermia bacterium
CCTGTTATTAACTTATTTGCAAAAACCGTATTAAATGTGTGATATTATATGAACGGCCGGCGAATTTGTGTAAATTACGTAATCACACCGGGGTAGTTCGCGTACGTTATAGCATGCATGGCAATGGATTCGAGTGATTATCGACATCTTATAGAAGAAGCGTCTTTCGGGTTTGTATACCACAAACTTGTCTATGATGACAAGGGAAATGCAGTCGATTTTCACATCCTGGATGTCAACCGGACACTGGAAGAGTTCACCGGATTAAAAAAAGAAGACGTTGTCGATAAAAAAGTCAGCGATATTTTCCCTCGAGCCGGTCTGGCTGAGCTGGAAGATTTATCGCTTTTCGAAGAAGTTGCATCCACCGGAAACAAGAGAGACTACGAGCTGCATTCGCGGATCCTCAAGCGATGGCTGCGGGTAGAGATCCAGAGTCCGCAAAAGGGATATCTGTGTACATTCGTGTTCGATATCACGAGAGAGAAAATGATTGCGGAAACTTCCCGGTATTTTCTCGAGCAGAAACTCGGTGAACCGGATTACCAACGCCTGACCGCCACACTTTTAGAAATTTCGGGGGCCAGCTGTGTGATGCTTAACATGGTCAACCCGAACGAAAAGGAAATCGAGGTGGTGGCTTCATGCGGCACTTCCGGTCAGTTCGAAAAAGCGGCCAAAGCCCTTGGATTCGACCTGCGGAAAAAAAAGTGGCTGCAAGACCGGGAACTGGTGGATGCGCTCCTTGAGAAGGGGATCGTCCGGATCTCTGCAGAGGAACATCTTGATGCTGTCGGACTCGATAAACAGCATTTGGAAAGCCTGAGAGAGGTTTTTCGTCCGGGAGAGATCGCCATTGCCGGAATTGTCAGGGACGACAGGATGCTGGGACATTTCACTATTATCATGCCGGAAAACCAGCAATTCAGAAGCAATACCCTGGTTGATATTTTCAGAAGGCAGGCAGGATTGATCCTGGACCGGAACCGGGCCGAAGACCAGCTTCACCATCAGTCCCATTTGCAGAAAATCCTGATGAAGATCGCATCCACCTATATCAACGTGCCGCTGGGCGATATGGAGGATACCATCAGGCGGTCTTTGGTGGAATTGGCGGCATTTACGCGGGCTGACCGTGTCTATATTTTTGAGTACGACTGGGACCGGCAGTTCAGCCGCAATACGCATGAATGGTGCGCCGAGGGAATCCCGCCGCAGATTGACCAGCTGCAGCGGGTGCCATTTGAGTTGATGATGCCGTTGATAGAGGTGCACAAAACCGGGAAGCCGCTGGACATACCGGATGTCTCGACACTGCCGGATGGCAGTTTTCTGCGCGACCATCTGATGGTACAGGATATCAAGAGCCTCATCACGCTTCCGCTGATGAAGGGAAAAAAATGCATTGGCTTTGTAGGCTTTGACTCCGTATCGGAACACTACCGTTACACCGAAAAAGAGAAGACGCTCTTGAAGCTGTTTGCGGAAATGCTGGTCAACATGAAAAAGCGTTTTGAACTCGAAAACCAGCTGGTCATCGAAAAGGAGAAAGCGCAGGCAGCCAACAAGACCAAAAGCGAATTTTTGGCCAACATGAGCCACGAATTGCGGACGCCCCTGAATGGCATCATCGGTTTTACCGACCTTCTGGAAGCTACACCAATGAACAATATCCAGAAGATGTATCTGGAAAACGTGAGTATTTCTGCCAATGTGCTGATGGGGATTATCAATGACATCCTCGATTTTTCCCGGATCGAAGCCGGACGCATGGAGCTGCAGCCTGTCCGGACCGACGTGGTCGACCTGGTGGAGCAGACGATGTCCATTATGGAATATCAGGCTGCCAAAAAGGGGCTGCGGATTTTCTACGAGATCCAGCCGGACTTTCCCCGGTTTGCCGAGGTGGACCCGGTGCGTCTCAAGCAGGTGCTGATGAACCTGCTTAACAACGCTGTCAAGTTTACTGAAGAAGGCGAAGTGGAACTTACGGCCGGTTTTGAAGCCATTGACAGCAAGAATGGCAAGCTGTTTTTTCACATAAGGGACACGGGCATCGGGATTACGGAGGAGCAAAGATCCAAGTTGTTTCAGGCGTTTTCACAGGTGGACTCTTCCATCAGCCGCCGTTTTGGCGGAACCGGACTGGGTCTGATTATCTCCAGCCAACTGGTTGAGCAGATGGGCGGCAGCCTCGGTATGGAAAGCACCTTTGGCGTGGGATCCACCTTCTTTTTCTGGATTCCGGCACCATATGATCCCGACGATATCCCGGTCGGAGAGACTTCCGGCAATACTGAGGAATCTCAGAAAAAGGGGTCTTGAGGCGCTCCTGGACCCAATGGATCTTTCTCCGTGTTGTTCCTAAGAAAAAAAAACGTATCTTTAAGGCCGGGTTTTTGCCTGTAGCTGAACCATCACAAAAAAACCTGTTTATCTTGCACGATTTGTTTGGGATGTTTCCAAAAAGCCGTGCATTTTGAATCATCCTGGGGTTTATCACTGTTGCTCGAAACCGGACTACTGGTCCAGTCGAACTGTTGCGTTCTGCCGGGTTTCGTTTCAGCCTGACCCATATATTCACTTTCAAGCCGATTTATGGATTCCCGTATCATTGCTTCCAATCTGGCAGATCTTTACAAGAAGGCAGCGGACAAGTATGAGACGCTGCCGGCCTTTGCAACCCGAATCAAAGCGCTTGAATGGGATCACGTTACGTTTCGTGATCTCTACGAGCGCGGTCGCAGGCTTTCTGCCGGACTGATTGAGCTTGGGGTGGAAGCCCGTGAGCATGTTGGACTGTTCAGTGACAACCGATACGAATGGATGCTGGCCGATTACGGAATTCAGCTCAGCGGTGCCGTGAACACTCCCCGGGGCGCGGATGTGACCGATGATGAGCTTATCTATATCGTCAACCACGCCCGTATCCGTGTGGCCTTTGTTGAAAATGATGCCCTGCAGAAGAAGATCATACGGCTGTGGCCCGAACTCCCCGAACTGCAGGAAATCATACTGATGAGCCCGAAATCGGAGCCGCTTGAGGGAGTGCGCGCCCTGGAGGAGGTGATGGCGATCGGTACGCTGCAACTGGAGAAAGGCGACACACGTGTGGACGAGCGCATGGAGGAAATCCGTCCGGATGACCTGTTCACCCTGATCTACACCTCCGGCACCACCGGCAAGCCGAAAGGGGTAATGCTCACCCACTCCAACATGATGTCTCAGATGTCGGTGATTCCCATTGAGCTGCAATGCACCGACCGCGTTCTCTCCATCCTCCCGATATGGCACATTTTTGAACGGGTGTTCGAGGTATATACCGTAAGCTGCGGCGCCTGCAACTACTATACCAGCATCCGCACACTTGGCGAAGACCTGCAGAACGTGGAACCGACCTTCATGGGATCGGCGCCCCGACTTTGGGAGAGTCTGCACCAGCGTATCCTGGAGAACGTGCGTGCCGCCCACCCGGTCCGCCGCGCCCTGTTCCATATAGCCTATTTTCTGGGACACTACTACCAGGAGTCCATTTTCTATATCAGCGACAATGACCTGCAGCTGAAAAACGAGTCTAAGATAAAACGCACCATTTTCAAGATCGGACACCTGATCCGGTTGCTCATCATGGTGCCGTGGTACGGCTTTTTCAATGTCGCGGTGCTTGAAGACATCCGGAAAAGTGCAGGGGGATCGATCAAAGCAACCGTCTCCGGGGGAGGCGCCTTGCCCATCGAAATTGACAAGTTTTTTAATTACATCGGGATCCCGGTCCTGGAAGGGTACGGGATGACCGAGACGTGTCCGGTTATCGCCGTGCGCACGGAAGAACGCCTTGTAAATGGAACGGTGGGTCCGCCCGTACCGGACACCGAGGTGCGTATCGTGGACCTTGAGACCGAGGAGGTCCTCTTCCCGAACAAGAAATATCCGCATGAAGGGCGTGGCATGCGCGGTGAAATCTGGGTGCGCGGACCGCAGGTTATGAAAGGCTACTACCGTGAGCCGGAAATCACAAAAACGGTCTTGCGTGAAGGCGGCTGGCTTCGCACCGGCGACCTGGGCATGATGACGTTCAACGACTCACTGAAGATCCTGGGCCGGAGCAAATCAACCATCGTGCTGTCCAATGGTGAAAACCTCGAGCCGGAACCCATCGAAATGCAGCTGCGTCAAAGCAGGTACATAGAGCAGTGCATGGTGGTAGGACAGGATCAGAAATACGTAGGCGCGCTCATAGTCCCGAAACTGGATGCTTTTGTGGATGAGGGAATCAAAGTGGATTCGCTGAAGGAACTTGTGGATAACGCCCGTGCCAGCAAGATTATCCGTGACGAAATTAGGGTTATGATGGCGCGTACCGGCGGATTCAAGCGTTTTGAGCAGGTTCGCGAGTTTCGCCTGCTGCCCAAGACGTTCAAAGTGGGTGACGAGGTGACAAACCTCTTCAAACTGAAGCGTCACGTCATCGAGAAAAAATATGAGCAGACCATAAAAGAGATGTTCGCCGCCAAGGAAGTAAAGGTGTAAATCAGTCTCCAGGTTATTCGCAAATTTTCAGATTATGGAATTTGATACCCAACTACTGTACGCCATTGATGAAGCCCTGCTGGGCGTCATGATCCTGATCATTATGTTCGGGATGGGAGCCAGTCTGACCATCGATGATTTCAAGGCCGTTGTACGTCAGTTCCGCGGAGTGCTCATCGGGTTCATGTCGCAGTTCGGGGCCATGCCTCTGGTTGCGCTTGGTCTGGCCATTGTCCTGGAGCTCGACCCGGCATTTGCCATTGCACTGATTTTGATCGGCTGTCTGCCGGGCGGGACCACGTCCAACATGTTCACCTACTTTTCCAGGGGATCGGTGGCGCTCAGCATTTCCATGACCACGGCATCCACGATCATGGCGCTGTTAATGATGCCCATTCTGCTGAGTCTCTATACCACCGGATTCACACAGCAGCTCAGCGAAGCCCTGTTCGCGGCTGGAGAGGTCGGCGAATTCGTGATCCCCACCACGAATATTATCATTTCACTGGTACTGGTACTGATTCCGGTGGCCGGCGGCATGATCTTGCGCCGGTTCTCACCCGGCTGGGCCAA